>JAJYJL010000491.1 GCA_021789565.1 Acidobacteriota bacterium | reverse complement strand
GAAATCGAGCTTTTATACCCACCCCACGGCGGATGTCTCCTCTGATGCGAGCATCGGCGAAAACACAAAAATCTGGCAGCAGTGCCAAGTGCGCGAAGGCGCTGTGGTCGGCCGCGACTGCATCCTGAGCAAAGGGGTTTACATCGATTCGGGCGTTCATATCGGGAATAACGTCAAGATTCAGAACGGCATCTCCGTGTATCACGGCGTGACGCTGGAAGACGGGGTCTTTTGCGGACCGCACTGCGTCTTCACGAACGATCGATGGCCGCGCGCGATCAATCCGGATGGGACTCTGAAGCGTCTGGACGATTGGACCGTCAGCGAAACGCTCGTCCGGATGGGCGCATCCATCGGCGCGCACGCGACGATTGTATGCGGAGTGACGATCGGCCGCTGGGCCATGGTGGGATCGGGGGCGGTGGTCACGCACGCTGTACCGGACTATGGACTGGTGTATGGGAACCCCGCCCGGTTGCACGGCTTTGTCTGCCCTTGCGGCGAAAAGCTGAGGGAAGCGACACCGAGAGCTGAATCCTGCGATGTTCCGATGCAATGCGACGAATGCCAGCTTGAGATCCAAATCCTTCGAGCGGACTATGCTCGATGGGCCAAATGACGAACGCAGTGATTTCGGAAAGCGTGAGGGAAGGCCGGACTCCAAAGGGCAACGCGGAGGCAGTCATACGTAAGTTGCCGCTTCTGCCAAGCACACGAATCTGTCCGAAGGGTGGAGCGCGCCTGGAATAGGTCGGTGAGGAAAGATTGAGGATTCGGGGGCGAGGACGTTAGGTGATCGGGAACGGTCGACTCGATGTGGATAGTCCGCTTGCCTACATGCCGCACCCCAACTTGGCGGAGCAAATACAAACCCTTATGATAGGTCGGACACGATAGATGGACAAGAACCGATTTTCTTTACGGCAAACTGCGCTTCCGCTCACGAAGACCATTCTGAACAACTCCGTCACTCGGAATATAGCTTCTCTATACGTTATCCAAATTGCAAACTACATACTCCCTGTGATCACAGTGCCCTATCTGGTGAGAGTCTTGGGCCCTGCAGATTATGGGGTGGTTGCCTTCGGGCAGGGCTTAATTGCTTATTTCAACCTTTTCGTTGAATATGGCTTCGGCTTATCGGCCACCCGCAAGATCTCGTTCCAGCGCAATGATTCAACCGCACTAAGCCGCACCGTATCCAACGTCTGGGCAGCGAAAATCCTTCTCTGCGTCGTAGGTTTTGGAGTGCTCCTACCTCTAGTCACCGTTGTCCCAAAGCTCCAAGAGAGCGCCCTGCTATTGCTGATCCTCTACGGGATGGTGATCGGCAACGTATTCTTCCCTCTGTGGCTGTTCCAAGGGATGGAGAAAATGGCGGCTATTTCGGTAATCAACTTGGTAATGCGCCTCTTGGTTGTGATTGGTATTTTCACCGTGGTCCATCGGCCAGAAGATTATATGGCCTATGCGGGCCTCACCAGCCTCGGCGCCATCGGTGCTGGCCTAGCCGGAGCGGGAGTGGCATTTCGCATGTTTCAGATCCGCCCGGTCATACCATCTCAGCGAGGGGTTCGGGAAGCGCTGGCCGAAGGCTGGATGCTCTTTTTGTCACAGGCGTCGGTCAGCCTATATAGCGTAGGCAACGCCTTCATATTAGGCATACTAACAAATCACACGGCTGTTGGATATTACAGCGCAGCAGAAAAGGTCGTTAAGGCCGTCCTCAGTCTATTCAATCCCCTCTCCCAAGCGGTTTATCCAAGATTCAGCAAAATGGCCTCCGATTCAAGAGCTCTTGCAATGCAGTGGGCGCGCAGAATGCTGGTTGTTATGAGTGGCCTAGGTCTAGCTTTGTCCGTTGCGCTGTTTGCGGGTGCGCCGGTAATCGTGCAAATACTCCTAGGTCCGCAGTATGAGCCTTCAATAATAGTTATGCGTATTCTGTCAGGACTAACGCTACTCATCGGTGCCAGCAATGTTCTGGGTATCCAGCTCATGTTACCTTTTGGCAGAGACAGGGCGTTTACATCCATTCTTGTGGGGGCGGGCATCATTAACATCGCACTCGCAGTGTCCCTTGCTCCCATTTGGCAAGAGTCTGGTATGGCAGCGTCCGTTCTTGTCAGTGAAGGCTTTGTCACCGTCACGATGCTGATTTATCTATCCCTCCATCAGCTTAACCCCTTCACGCGACCGGCCGCGGAGGACAATCTCGTAGCCATATCGCCGTGGAGGCCAGAAGGTTGAGACATCAGGCTTTTATCTTGGGCGCCGGTGTGGCTGGCCTTGCTTCCGGGCTTGCATCTGGATTGCCAGTTTACGAAGCCGAAGAGGAACCTGGGGGCATCTGCTCTTCCTACTATATGCGACCCCAAGACGGCCAGCGGGTCCACGGCGCCCGGGACGATGCATATCGTTTCGAGATCGGTGGCGGCCATTGGATCTTTGGGAGCGACCCAATTGTTTTGCGCTTTATACAGTCCCTAGCCCCCGTGAGGGCCCATGCCCGGCGCTCTAGCGTCTACCTCAGGTCACAAGATCTATATGTACCCTACCCATTGCAGAACCACCTAGGTTTCCTGGGGAGGGAGACAGCAGCGAAAGCACTGGAGGAGATAGTATCTGCTCCTAAAGGGCCTCCGAGCACGATGGCAGACTGGCTGCAGCTTCGGTAGAACATTAACAGAACTATTCTTTGGCCCATTTCACGAATCATACACGGCAGGACTCTGGACCCGGATCATCCCGCAAGACGACTATAAATCACCCGTCAGCATTCCACTGGTCGTCCAAGGGGCATTGAATAGAACGCCTTCAGTCGGCTACAACACCAGTTTTGTTTATCCGCGTGAAGGTCTCGATATCCTCGTCCGGAAGCTGGCAGAGCGGTGTGAGGTTCACTACCGCAAGAAGGTAATAGGTTTGGATTTGGGTCGGAAACAAGTTCATTTCGCTGACGGCTCGGGCCTGCATTACGAACGCTTGGTTTCCACGCTGCCTCTAAACCGGATCGTAGAAATGACCGGTCTGAAGATCGACTCCGATCCCGATCCGTACACCTCTGTCCTGGTCCTGAATATCGGTGGTGAGCGAGGATCCAAGTGCCCGGATGACCATTGGCTCTACATCCCGGTTAGCAAGTCCGGCTTTCACCGAGTTGGGTTTTACAGTAACGTAGACGAGTCGTTTCTTCCCGCGTCGCCCACCGCGTCCCAAACGCGGGTGAGCATCTACCTGGAACGGGCCTATCCGGGAGGTGCCAAGCCTGACGATTCGGACGTTCGAACGTACACCCAGGCAGCTGTGCAGGAACTCCAGGAATGGGGGTTCATAAAGAGCACTGAGATCGTGGATCCCACCTGGATTGACGTGGCTTACACCTGGGCTTCGCCAGGCTCGAGCTGGAAGC
Source organism: Acidobacteriota bacterium (assembly GCA_021789565.1). The sequence continues at coordinate 3,076 of JAJYJL010000491.1, read as the reverse complement.
AGCGAACCCTAAAGGCACTCGAAGAACACGATATCTATCAAGTGGGCCGATATGGGCGATGGAAATTCCAGGGAGTCGCAGAATCGATAAGGGATGGCTTTACCGCGGGGACGTGCCTACGAGCAATTTGAGGGAGAAAGAAGGGATTGACTAGCCACCCCCTGCGTGTCTTGCAGGTTTCAAACCGGCCGCGCTTTGGCGGCGTTGGAATTTACACAGATAGTCTATCGAGAGAATTGGCAGAATTGGGTGTTGAGGTAGGTTGGTTTTACGTCGGTGAATATGATCCGTGGTTGGTGCCGCATCTGAAGCGGAGTATTAGTGACGACGGTATTAGGTGCTATGCACTCAGGAATTGTCCTAATCTGCACGTCGCCACCGGAGTTTTCAATCATCCCGCGGATGAAATGAAGCAAACATCAATAGAGGCGCACTTTGGTAAAGTATTGGACGAATTCAGTCCCGACATCGTTCATTTTCAGGATCTAGGCGGGTTATGCGCGTCGCTGATCGAGATGGCTTCAGAAAGATCCATTTGCACAGTAACCACGCTCAACAACTACTGGTCTATATGCGCGCAAATGACGCTTGTCTATTCTGGGGACGGGGATATATGCGCCGGTCCGAATGGAGGGCGCAACTGCGCGCGGTGTATCACTTACTCCTCGGCAAGTTCGCGAAAAAAGCGATTGGCACTCTCAGCGCAGCCCCTTAAGAGGACGCCTGTTTGCGCGTATCTCTATGAGAAGCTGGGAAAGCCGATGTTCTTACACTTTTATCGTCGGTATTTGGAAAGTAGAGAGTCCAGTGCCGAAGCTTCGGATGAGCAGGCGACGCCTTGTCTGAGTGCCCTTTTCGGAGAGAGGGAAAAGTACAACCGCTATCTGTTGTCCCAAAAGGTGACAATCAACATTGCCGTTGCATCCTTTGTGAAGGAGCTGTTTGTTCAGTGGGGCGTGCCATCAGACAGATTGATTGTTCAATCCATTGGTACGCGGGCCGCGGAATTCTTAAGACCCACCCCGCGGGCGCCTAGAGCCCCATTAACCTTCGGTTACATTGGTATCCTCGCTCCGCAAAAGGGAGCACATGTTTTGATCGAAGCCTACAATCGCGTTGTCGGTTCAGATACGCGTCTGCTCATTTACGGTGAAGGCCCCTCGCGATACGCAAACAACCTAGAAAATTCCATTAGGCGTCCAGGCGTTGAGTTTCGGGGTGCGTATCACTATGAAGACCTGCCAAAGATCCTCTCTGAGATGGATGCCCTAGTCGTGCCACCGGTTTGGTATGACAACGGACCCCAGGTTGTTTTTGAAGGCCTATCTGCTGGTGTTCCTGTTATTGGCGCCCGTATCGGGGGCATTCCTGATTTTGTGCGTGATGGGGAAAACGGATTGCTGTTTGAACCGGGCGATGCCACCGAGCTCGGGCGAAAGCTCTCGATGCTTGTTGCTCAGCCCAGTTTACTCAATCGCTACCGCGCCAATGCACATTCAACCAAAACAATAGGTGAAAACGCGAATGAATTGGTTTCTCTCTATCAATCTCTGTTGTCATCTGGTTGTGCGACGCACAAAGATTGACGTGATTGCCATAAATATATGGATACAATTGTTGCAATCATTCCAACATTTAATCGTAGGGAAATGCTGCGCGATTGCCTGAACGCTCTCGCCGCTCAAACCCGACCACTCAATTTGATGATTGTCGTGGACAATGGCAGTGCGGACGGGACTCGTCAGATGATCTCAAATGAGTTCCCTGAAGTGCAATACGTCTTTATCGAGAAGCCATGTGGCTCGGCGGGGGGCTTTGCAGAAGGTTTCAAGATCGCCATGGCGCAAGGGTACGAGTGGGTCTGGCTGATGGATAATGATGCGTACCCCGCTCCGGACGGGCTGGAGCGGCTATTGAACGCGGCGCAATCCTCCACGAGCAAGGTGTTCAATTCGCTTGTCATCGCTCCGGATGGTGAGACCATTAATTGGGGCTATCATCTCTACAGCGGAGCGACCTACCGAGACGGGGTGCGCACGATCAAGACTGTGTCGGAGATTCTGTCACTTGGAAAGCCAATTCTCAACGGCCTCGCTCAATTTTACCCTGGCGCGCTTCTTCACCGCGATGTGGTGAGCCGCGTAGGTGTGCCCACTCCCGGCTTCTTCACTCGGGGAGATGAAGTAGACTACGCCCTGCGAATCCAGCGAGCCGGCTTCATCACGTTGACGGTGGTCGCGAGCAGGGTCACTCACCCACTGGAGCCGCGCATTCACATCAAGTTCATGGGGCAAGAACTAGATTACCCCTGGATGTCGCCCATGAAGCAATACTACGCACTGCGTAACGCCGTGATAAATGGCCGCAAGTACAACTTCAATGGAGATGCTTCCATACGATCATACTGCAGACTGTTCCTCTCTTACTGCCGGATGTCACTGGCCCTCCCCGATAGGCAAGGCCTCCGCCTCATCTACACAGCCATGGCCTTTGCCGACGGGATCGCCGGTCGCTTGTACGTTAACAACTTTGTCAGATAGGCTAACCGCAACCATGGCCGAAGAATCCGTGCTGATCACTGGTGGTGCTGGCTTTATCGGTCGCGCGCTTGTAGGAGTGTGCTTGGCACATGGCCGTCGGGTGGGCGTCTACGATAATCTGCGCAACGGTCGAGCAGAGCACTTGGTGCCCTATCGGGAATCGATAGCATTCTTTGAGAGTGACATCCGAGATGGGACCGCACTTGATTGTGCCTTTGAGACTTTCAGACCCGATTCGGTGATCCACTTGGCGGCCCTGCACTTCATCCCATACTGCAACACCCACCCTGCGGAGACATTGGATGTGAACGTCACGGGCACCTACCTTTTGCTAGATACCTGCGCGCGGCATGGTGTCAGGAATGTCGTGTTTGCATCTTCGGGAGCACTGTACCCGGGCAAGGCACGCCCACTAGAAGAAGACCAAGATGTTCCGACCCCTGAGGATGTATACGGACTGAGCAAGCTGCTGGGAGAACAAACATGCCGTCACTTTGTAGCCACGGGAGGTTTGAGCTGTCGAGTCGCACGCCTCT
>JAJYJL010000490.1 GCA_021789565.1 Acidobacteriota bacterium | reverse complement strand
TTCGCTCTGGTCCTGCGCCCTCAGCACATGCAAACTCACCAGAAAAGCTAACATCAGGAAAAATAGACTACGTGTGATTTTCAAGCGACACCTCCTATCGCAGCAGGTACTCATCAAAGTTTGATCCATGGACCGCCACGTGGCAGCGTGTGCAGGGCCCAGAAGCCTGGTATCCACCCCGGCCGTGCGGTACGTTAGCCTGGCCGTGCAATCCGGATATCTCCGGCGTTGTATGAACAACCGTGTGGCACTGGAGGCACAGCAACCGGATTTCACGCCGCTTCACCAGGAAGTTGTTTACGCTTCCGTGCGGAGTGTGGCAAGCAACACAACCCTCCACTCGGACAACCGCGTGTTCATAGAGGAACGGTCCACGCTTCTCCACATGGCATTTCACACACGTCTCCCACGCCGGTTTGTTCAATTGGTGATGGTTCATGCTGCCGTGAGGATTGTGACAATCCGTGCACTTCATGAATCCCTCTGGAACCCGGTGGTGTTCTGGCAGCGCAAACTGCGCCTGAACGGTCCGGTGGCACGTGTAGCAAAGCTCCGGCTGCGGCTCTTTCAGCAAACCGTCCGTCAGCCACGCATTCTCTTCTTTCAATCTGGGGACGGAGAAGAACTGCGCCTGGGCAGGTTGAAGTTTGGGCTTCCCTGCCTTCGCAACATCCACGGGGTGGGTCGCGTGGCAATCGATGCAGCTGACTCCGGCTGAAATATGGACTGAGTGCTGGAATGCATCCTGCGGGGTTCCAGTTGAATGGCAGCGCAAGCACCGCTCAGAATTCTCTTTAGGGCTGGAGTCGAACTTGAAGATGAGCTTCATGCCCGCTTCCATCTTTGCAGGGTTGCCGACGGCTTTCTCTTCAGCCTCCGCATGAGCTTTTCCAGGTCCGTGGCAACTCTCGCACCCGACACCCACCTTGGTGCCCTGGGGAGCAATATCGGCATGTGGGCTCTTGTCAAACTGCGCCGCCTCGGCCGTGTGACAAGTCTTACAGGTATCCTCACCCACGTAGTCACCAGACTGGCCTCCAACAGGGGCTTTCCAGGCAACCGACGGCCCCTTGGGCGGGGCCGGCTGCCGCTGAGCGTGGAGATATGCGGCTGGCACCAATGAAGCCAGGCAAATCACCAACGCAGCGCTCTCAAAAAAACTCAGCAGTCGCTTCATATAGCTCTCCCCTCTTCCACATTCGTTAACCATGGGATTCCTCTTCGTATACAAACTAAGACTCCAACAACTGACAAACTCTCGATAAATTCATCGGCTCGGCCCTGGGATACCTCCATCATTAAACGCTGTGTCCCTGAGCAGTCCTCTTGCCGCGCCTTTGGCGTTGACCTGTTTTTCAATACGAGCAGTCGTTTGAGACATGACAGCAAAGTCCGAAACCGGCCTCTTGAAAAATGGGTGGATTCCCTCAGCGCGTGACAACAACTTTCGTCTGTGACTGTACTGAACTCCATGTGACTCATCCCTACCGGGTCTGCAGCATGCATCGTCCAACTCCTCGCGACACCGGGTACCATCTCAGACTTGAATTTTTATCAGCCCTCGCGCTCGGGGGCAGTGAGCATGCGCACGCTCGCTTGTGACCGAAATCACAGGCTCATCTTTATTGCCTTTTTGGCGTGTATTTTCAGGCAATTCTGCAATGATTGACCGTCGTGTCGCCATGAAGATGCGAGATCCCCTCAGGGCATGTATAGCCTAGATAGCGAGCGTCCAATACCGGCGCAGCTAAAACGGAATTCTGCGACTTCCATCGCGCCGCTGTCAGAGTTCGCATTAACATTCTATAAACCATTCGCACGATGAGCTTGTTGACTGAATTGACAGGGAGTAGTAAAGGCTGGATCGCAAAACTCAATGTCGAGGATTTGACAAAGAATACCACCTCGCGCAATACCCCGAACGGGGCCGCTCGTAGCGAAAGATCGATCGTACCGCATTCCTATCGGTCGCTGATAGGAGGTGGGGCTCAGGATTCGAAATGTGGCGGGCAGGCCACCGTGGCAAGGTGGCACCGTTGCGGTCCTCAAGCGTGTGGGGTTTTTATTGGAGGAGCGGGCTATTCGCGGCGTTGGTCCTGGCGGGTTAGGCTGGACGTTGCGATTCGATCCGGTCGATGGTCTGCCGCAACCAGGTTTTCACGGCTTCCTGCATCTTGTTCTGATTTTCCATTTCCTCGAATGCTTCGACGGTTTGTCCGGATGAATCCAGAGGAATCTGGTGGCAGGGCATGGCCGACACTCGCTTCTCATCGGGAACAAATTCAATTAGCGGACATTCGCCGCAGGGGTGTGTTCGATAGGGGTACCCATAGTTCAAACAGGTGGAGGAATCCGCGAACATCGTCGACGTCGGTCCCGCTTCTTGCTTGTCGCGCACACCATACCCACCCTTCTCAATGAATTCCAGCTCAGACTTCAGAATTTCCAGAATCTCCTGCTGATCTCTTGGCATGGTGTTTCCTCCTTCCAAGCACTCTTTTCGCTACTCCCATGGTCTCTCTCATCCAGAGCCCTTCTGACTGCGAAGCCTAGGACGCTTTACTGGCTCAATCTGTGATGCAGATCACATCCACATGTGACATTATATTCACCTTCTTAACACAGACTTACTCGCCTGAGCAGGGTGCTGCCCGCCGCATTCTGGGAAAACCCGCTCCGCCCCTCAAATTGGCACAGATGGAAAAAGATGAACCCCCCAGCCGTTTCTCTCGACCGACCGTTTCCATCAGCCACCGGAACCTACCCTCGGCGCGATCTCCCTCTCCGATTCTCTGTCATCACTGGTCAGGACTTCCGTCAACCTCGCCGTCACACGAGTTTGCTGCTGACGCATCTTTCTGCGTCCAGCCTCAGGCCGAAACTGCCTCCAGCCCAGTCCTCGCAAAGCATTTCCGAACCTCTGTGGCTATTTCCTCGCAGGGCGCCCACTTACCCACCACCGCCGCTGCTCCCAGGTCCATGAAATGTCTCCTTGCCTCTGGCATCGGTGAGCTTTCTGTAAGGATGATCAATGGCCGAATTTGCATCCCCCGGATCTCGTTGAAGATTTCCTCGTGCTCGATGTCTCGAAGAAAGTCATCCAGCAGGACCAGATCAAACGCTTTTGATCGCAACAATTCCAGGCCTTCCTGCCCGCTCCAAGCCAACGTGGTTTCATAGCCTTCGTTCTCAAGCAAGCACTCCAGGGAAATCAAGACGTGCTCGTCGTCGTCGATCACCAGAATCCGTTTTTTTGCGGCTTGCTTTTCCATTACATTCTCCCAGCCGCCTTATCAACACCCCTCCATTCCTATCATGTGCCCCGCTCTGCACCCCAGCGGTGACTCAAGTCACGCGCGGCTGTGACCCTTTCTAGTCTTCGTGGCCCAACCAAGGGAAAAGGGGAATCAAAGCCGCTCGGACAAGACATTGGGCTCTTGATTGCGGCACTTGATCCCGGAAAGGAGTGTCAGGTGACGGAACGGGCAAGCCAATCAACAGGCTGACTTAGAACATCGGAGGGCGGAGCGGCAGACCTTAGAACGACTTCCTTGCCACCGCCCGGTTGCGCGCAAGAAGCGGAACGCCGCCACAGCCGGAACAGGCAGCTCAGGGTGGTTGTGTAACTCTCCGGTTTCTGGCGGCAGGGATCATTGCACTGAACCGCTTCCCCATCATAGGAAGCGGCTCAGTGCCAGTTTCCTGACTCGGTCACAGCTACTGCACGACTATCTGGACTGTGGTTGAGTGGCTCAGGCTGCCGCTGATCCCGTTGATCGTGATCGAATAGGTATTCTTGTGGGTGCTGCGCGCCGTGCTTACAGTCATCGTCGACGTCCCAGAACCGCCGGTCACCGACGAGGGGCTGAAGCTGGCGCTGGAATGCGGAGGCAAGGAACTTGCACTCAAGGCCACCGTACCACTGAAGCCGTTGAGCGCGCCGACGGTTACAGTATATGAGGTGCTTGACCCCGCGCTCACGCTCTGGGTTGATGGCTGCGCCGAAAGAGAGAAGTCTCCTCCCGAGGATGTTCCAACCACCAGCGTCACCGTTGTGGAATGGGTCAAGCTGGGACTGGTTCCCGTGATCGTCAGATTGTAAGTGCCAGTCGGCGTTGTACTGCTGGTCGTAATGCTCATCGTGCTCGACCCGGAACCGCCGCTCACCGAAGTGGGACTGAAGCTTGCGGTCGCACCACTCGGCAGCCCCGATGCGCTGAAGCTGACGGAATCCGTAAATCCGCCGGATGCCGTGAGATTCACCGTGTAAGAAGTGTTTGATCCCGGACTTACCGTCTGGCTTGAGGGTGATGCCGAAATTGAGAAGTCAGGGGAGGATGTCGAACCCACAACGAGCGTGAGGTAAAGAGTTTGTGTCAGGCTGCCACTGGTGCCTGTAATCGACAGTGTGTAGGTTCCTGTTGTAGTTCTCTTGTTTGTCGAGATCGTCAGGACCGAGCTGCCAGAGCTGCTATTCGTTATCGAAACAGGATTAACGCTGAAGCTGGAACTTGTCCGCGTCGGCAAACCGCTGAGGCTGAGACTGACGCTTCCGGTAAAGGCACTGGAAGGGGTCACCGTAATGGTGTCTGAGCTGCTCGAGTTAACAGGCACCGTAATAGTAGCCGAAGAAGCACTCAGGGCGAAGGTCCCCGACGAAGCAGCGTTGACCTGCAACGTAACCGTGGTCGAATGACTCAAACTGCCGCTGGTACCCGTGATCGTAAGCGTGTAGGTTCCCGCCGGCGTTGTGGAGGAAGTCGTAACGGCCATTGTCGACGATCCGGAAGCGCTGACAGACGATGGAGTAAAAGTGGCGCCGGCCCCGCTTGGCAATCCCGCCGCACTCAAGGTAACAGTCCCGCTGAATCCACTCGCGTAAGAGACATCCACGGTATAACTGGTGCCGGACCCAGGGTCCACAGACTGGCTGGATGGAGAAGCTGAAAGCGAGAAGTCCGTCGTAGCAACCAGACCTTTTAACCCGCGGCCACTCCCGATGCCGGTTGCGAAGTCCCAGCAGGCACCAGTTGGAAAGGAACCCGCCGAACCGGATGTTATGTCATAGAAAGGACTTTGGTAATTGCACACTGTTCCGCCGGAAGAGGCTGCATCGTAATTCTGATAAAGATTGTTCTGAACGCTCGTAGCATTTGTCCCGTTGTCCCAGCCTCCATCGAACGCGCCGGCAAGGTTGAAGATACCGGCAAGTGAAGGGGACGCCACGCTGGTCCCACCAAACACCAGCCAGCCGACATAGCCTTGGCAGGAAGTGCTGTCATACACCGAAACACCGGAGGCCGGGTTAGCGTCAAAAGAGTAGTCCGCCGTACCCCGGTATCCATTGAGAAGGTTGGCCAAGCTATAGATGCTGCTCTGATAGTCAGGCGCTGGTTCGTAGGCGCTGGGGCCAGCTCCTGCGCTACTCCAGGCACTTTCACCCGTAAAGTTTCCACTGCTGTCCCGGTTGACGGTCGTCCCGCCGGCCGAGATCACGTTGGGCGACGCCGAGGGGTAAATGACCACGCCTCCGGTGTCGCCACTGGAAGCGAAGTAGGTAACTCCCGACTTGGTAAAGTATGAGTCGTACGCCGACTCGGAGGAAAACTCACTGCCACCCCAGCTCATGGAGACCTGGCCTCCTCCGGCGTTCGCCACCAGATTGCTCGCCACGCTGACGGCAGAAAAAAGATCAGAAAAGCTGTTCGATGCAGCTTCAACCAGGACGATCTGGGCTTTGGGAGCCATGGCATGCGCCCACTCGATATCAAGCGCCGCCTCCTGCGCCCAACTGCAATTGGATTGTGGCTGCGTACCCGCCGCGTACACCGTAGTAAAGCACGCCGCGTTGCCACCGGCGCCGCAGGCGTTGCCGGAAGGCAGTCCGAATTGCTGGGAGAACGTAGCAAAGTCACTTGCTGCCGTGGGATAGTCATAAGCATCGACGATAGCGATCATCCGCGAGCCGCCCACAGGATTGTCGTAGTTGGTGCTGCTGACCGGGCAGCCAGGAGCAGGCGTGGGCCCCGTCTGGTAAACACAGACCATCGAGCTGGGTGTCTCGCCGCCGGACCAACTGCTGGACATAGGCGACGGCTTCTTACCTTTCTTATCACCGGGGACAAAAATCAGGAAGTTCGTATGCATGCGCTTGCCAACGTCCTGTGGAGCCAGCACGTTGGACGGTGGAACGATCACCTTTCCAGGGCGCGGCGACTTCTGTGCTACCGCCGTCCTTAACCCGCTCAGTGCAAGCATTACAATCGCTATTACATATCCCAGCCATCGCTTCATCATGGTCCTCCCCTTTCAGTTCTTGATCGAGTACGCAATTCCTTCGCGTGGTCTATCCTGCAGGGTTGCAAAATTAAGGTCAGGGTCTGGCAACAGGCTTCCCATATCACGCAGAGGAAGCAGGAGATGAAGGTTGTTTACCAGCTTGTTCAGGACATCTGAAAGAATGCGAGGGGTATTCCGCAACGGAAGGTATGA
>JAJYJL010000489.1 GCA_021789565.1 Acidobacteriota bacterium | reverse complement strand
GAAAGCTGTTCTATCGTTTGGCTCAACAGGCGGTGCAAGTAAATCCGGCTCCGTTCGCAACTTTGATCAAACCACAACCTGTGGGGGTTGGTGGCGTGAAGTAAATACCCCTATCGATTATTGACTTCGGGTCGCATTTCGTACATGATCTCGCCCTTGCGAGCGCCGTCCGAATTTTCAGGACCTCCTGTTCCAAAGGGTCTTTGGACCGGACGTGCTGAACCCCGTTAAGCCCGCGAGACGATAATGTGAAAACTCGTAAGGAAAAAGCAGGGCCCCCTTCGCGCCGCACATTCCTACAAACGGCGCTAGCCGCCTTGGCGGCTGAACAGGGGATTTCTGCGCACAGCAAGGACTCCGATCGCTCGAAGCGCCCGGCCGGCCGCGAGACGCGCCTGACCGCTCTGCCGCAGTTCCTCCGGCCTGATCCTTTTGGAAGCATCGTGCGTCCAGACCGGAGCGCGGTGAGCGCCGCCGACTACGATAAAAAGGGAGGCCGGCTTTCGCTCGAATGCCCCCGCGGCAGCTATGCCTCCTTCCATTTGGTGGTTGAAACGGCCCGGCCCGGTGACTACAGCCTTGACCTGCGCTTCGAGGACCGCGCCGGCAAGATCCAGACCGACCTCTTCCGTGAATGGTTCCACGCGCTGCCTTCGGGCGAGTATTATCCGGACGCCTTGGTTCCGGTGATCCTGCCTCACTATTCCCGGCTGCCCGATCCGGACAACAAAATTGAAAACCAGATCGTCCAGGCCTACTGGGTGGACATCTGGGTGCCGCCCGACGCCGCTCCCGGCGAGTATTCAGGCAGCGCAACGCTGGAATCCGCCGGCAAACGCCATACGCTCGCCATCCGCCTGAGAGTGCATTCCGTGGTTGTTCCTGCGGAAGATGTTATGGCGATGGACCACAATTCCTACTTTGATTCCTGGATCGCCGAGCAATTTCCCTCGCGCGTACGGGCAACCCCCGGAAACTTCTCTGAAAGCGACGAGCTTTTCAGGCTGATCCACTCCTATCACCGAATCTTTTACGAGCACCACGGAGTTTTCCACCAACTCGGTTATGGGCACACGGGCCGGGTCATGCCGGAATTTGCCCCAGCGCTCGAAGGCGAGGGGCGCAAGAAGCGCGTCGCCAACTGGGACCTCTATGACCGGCACTACGGACCGCTGCTCGACGGCACGGCTTTTGCCAAAACCCGGCGCGGCCCCAAGCCCATTCCTTTTGTCTATCTGCCGATCAATCCCGAATGGCCTGCGTCCTGGCTATGGTGGGGCCAGCCCGGCTACGAAGCGGAATTTGTCAGCGTGGTTGGGGAAATGGAAAGACACTTCCGCCAAAAGGGGTGGACTGGGACAAACTTTGAAATGTTTTTCAATCACAAGAAGCGCTACAAGGGCTTCTCATGGGACGGGGACGAGGTGCGGTTTCCCAAAGACCTCGGCTACTTTAAGGAATTCGGCCGCCTGCTGAAGAAGGCCCTTCCCGCCGCTTCTCCGATCCACATCGTTTTTCGCGCCGACGTCAGTTGGGACGAGGAGCAGCAGTTCCAGGCGCTCAACGGTGTGGTCAACATGTTTAATTGCGGCATTCTGAGCTGGTACAAGGGCGTGCCGAAAATGCTTCGCGAGCGCGGCGACATTATCTGGTATTACGGCGCCACGCCACGAGTGACCGAGCCGTCATCCGCCATTACGGAAATGCTTCTGCGCGGGTGGGTCTGGGACACGATGGGCTATTGCCACTGGCTCGCCGTGCAACCCGGGGAAGATCCCTGGTTCCATTTTACGGGCGGTGCCACCACGCTCGTTTATTCGGGCGACCGTTTCGGCCTGCCGGACCCGATCCCGAGCGTGAGGCTCAAGATCCAGCGCAACGCCGTGCAGGAGCTGACGCTGCTCGACAGTCTCAAAGCGCAGCGCGGCCTGGAGGCACTGAAAACGGAGGCTACCAAACGATTCAACGGCTCGACCCCGGACGAATGGTGGGATTCGCGCCCGGCTTTCGCCCGCCAGCCTCCTTACGATTGGACGAATTCAGAATTGACCGCCGCGGATGACCACACCCAAAGGCTCTACGCGAACATTGACGCCGCCGCCTGGAGCCGCGTCCGGCAATACATCATGCAGCTTGCCCGGGAAACCACATGACAGAAACGATGCGCAACGGCCCTGAGCAAATTGAACAGGAGCTCGATCACATCGCGCGCGTCGCCGGCGCCATGGTGGATGGCGATGTCTGCCGGCGCATCGTGACTGCCCGGGCGCTCGATTACATGTTCAAGACTGATCCGCATGACCGCTTCCTGGCCGGTGACAACTACGATGTGAACGACGCCGAGTTCAACGTGACGAAGAAAACCCTGATCCGGCTGGCTCGCCTCGCGCCTTTTCCTTGCGACGTAAACCTCTGGATGCCTATCCGAGGGCACCCAGGAAAAATTCAGGCGGTGGTTCGCAATGTTCTCGACCTGAGCCAGTTCTATGTCTTTGGTGCCATGTATCAGGACATGTTCCCTCCCATGCAAACCGTTCTTGAGACGGGTCGGCGCATTACCGTCAAGGAAAAGCCCGGCCTGATTTCCGTCTTGAGTCCTGTTTACGACAGCCTCGGCGATATCGTGGGCCTCGTTGAAGCCGTCAGCCATACCACCCGAGGCTCCTACGAAGGGAAGCCGTAATTCGCCCTGTTGGCCTGCATTCGGAGCGGTCCGTCAAACGATCACCTTGGTTGCCTCGAAACTGTTCTTGTGTCATCGGCTCAGAGCGAGGGCGCGGTGGCGAGCAGAAGTATCGCATTGCGGCGTTATTCGAGCGAAGCGCCGCGGACCGCAAGGGCGCGCTTCTTACTCCAAGCCGCAGAGCCTTAAAGGACAAGGCTCTGCGCTACCTCGCTTTCCGTTGATTGAGCCACGCAGGGCATGTTGCGTGTAGCGGGTAGCCACGGTCAATCGGTTTGTGATTGACCGTGGGATTTTGATGCCGGACGAAGAACCCACGGTCAGGAAGGCGCTGACCGTGGCTACCAGTTGGAGCGCTGCGCCAGCCGCGCCTGCCCGGCACCCTGAGCGTAGAGAAGGGCCTCGGCATTTGCTTTCAAGCAAATACCGGGATGCTTCGCTTCGCTCAGCATGACATTTACGCACCGAGATATGTTATTTATTTCGGTTACATGACGTTAGCTGCTTGTTGTAAGGCTTTTGACGCCCTTTAATCCGCAACGCCGCACCACTGGCAGACGAAGTGCAACTGGACTTTGGCTGCTGCCACGACCGAGTCAATTTCCAGATACTCGTCGGCGGCGTGAGTATTGCCGCCACGCGCCCCCCACAGGACGGCCGGCGTGCCAAACGCCTGATGAAATACGTACATGTCGCAAGGACCTTCAATGCCCTGAATCAGCGGCTGCTTGCCGAGGGCGTTGCGGGCGCACCCGGCAAGCTCGCTAACGAGCGGCTCGGTTCTTGAGATCGCGGAGCCTGGCATCCAGCGAATCGGGAATTCAATTTTCGGGGGGGTCGGGAAAAGCTCCGGTGCAGCCTTGATGATTCCTTCAAACCATTCGTGAAATTCCCGTTCAATGTCCTCCTGCTCTTCTCCTGGCATCAACTGCCAGTACATTTCAATCTGGCAAGTTTCCGGAATAGTAATCGGTTCCTTCGTTCCCCAAGGGCCGGTGGTCAGCTTGGTGATGGAAACGGGGACCGGGTCCGGAGAGTCCGCATAAAGCTCATGCACCCGAGCCTTCTTCCTCCGCTGTTCCGCAAAGTCTTGCACCTTCACCAGGAAATATCGGATGGGATCAATCACGCCCGTGGGAAACTTGGCTTCCGGCAGCACGCCTCCGGTGGAATTGAGGGTGATATGGACGGTGCGGCCGCCGCACTGACCGGGGCAGATCCGCAGAAAAGAAGGCTCACTGATAATCGCGGCGTCGCCATTAAAGCCCTTCACGCGCCCGGCGATCGTGCCATTGACGCCTCCAAACTCTTCGTCGGAAACAGCCTCAATGATGAGGTCGCCTTTTAATTCGATGTCCAACTCGCGCAGCGCTTCCGCCATAAAAAGGTTGGTTCCCACGCCGCCTTTCATGTCATTGGAGCCGCGCCCGTAAATCCGATTGCCTTCGACGCTTCCGCCAAAAGGATCGCGGGTCCACGGCTGCGTTCCGCGAGGCACCGTATCCATGTGTCCGGAAAGCACCAGCGAGCGTCCGCCGCCCCGGCCCTTGCGCCGCGCGCCCACGTTCGGGCGGTTGCTGTATTCGCGTCCGCCACGGAAAAGCGGATGTTCTTTCAGGCCTTTGACGTCGTGGAAATAATACAATTCCGTCTCGAGCCCCTGCCGCTTCAGATACTCCGCCACATACCGCTGGCAGGCTTCTTCGTTTCCCACGGGCGGTGTGTTTTCCGACGGAATCCGCACCAGGTCACGGATGATCTCAACCAGCCTGTCCTGATGATGGTCAACATAGGAAGAGAGGCGGTCCCTTAGGCCGGCGTCAAGAGGCATAAACTTGCTCCTTTCCTTGAATAGTATTCTGGAAGATCCATGCGCGTTGGGCATCCCAATCGAAGTGAACCCATTTTCTCCGCAACCTCCGATCAGATTTCCATCTTGACCGGACTTTTGTGAAAGCCGTTCGTCAGATAAGCCAGATAGGCAACTCCAAGACCGAGCCAGATGAATCCGACGATCTTGGCAGGCACGGACAGGCTCATCCACACATAACTGCAAACCAGCGCCCCAAGACCCGGAAAGATCAGATTTGTTATAACGCCTGTCCCGCTCCGCTGGCGCTGGCGCAAATAGTAATGGCGAATCACGCTGAGATTCACCAGAATAAAACCGACAAACGCGCCGAAGTTTAAAAGCTCAACGGCAAGCTGAAAGCGGATGAGTATCGCGCCCAGCAGCGTAATCCCGCCCATCACGTAAATGCTACGCGTCGGCGTGGAATATTTCTCATCAACGTAGGCAAAAATCTTCCTGGAAATCACCCCGTCGCGCCCCATTCCAAACAGCAGCCGCGAGGCGCCCGCTTGCCCCGTGAGGGCGCTTGCCAGTCCGGCAACCAGCAGGACGAACGTGATCCAACCCATCATGACCGGCCCGCCCACATGCTTTCCAATATCCAGAATCGCCGTTTCCACCCTGGGAAAAGTGTGGTAGTCCGGCCAGACAATTTCCGCAAGATAGACCTGCACAACGCAAAACAACGCCTGGATAATGCATACGGAAACGGTAGCGATGGCGATATTCTTCTCCGGGTTTTCCACGTCTTCCGCCAGCGTGGAAACGGCGTCAAAACCGATATAAGAAAGCGTTGCAATGCCTGCTCCGAGCATCATGGGGCGGAGCTTGAAAGTTGCGGGATTGTATAGAGCATGAGGAACGATCAACCCGCCCCAGCCCTGCGCTCCAAGAATCATGTGCGCCGCAAGCACCACAAAAAGGACTGCCGACAAACTCATGATCGCCATCATGATATTGTTGACCTTCGCCGTCATCTTGATCCCGCGGAGGTTAATCAAGGTAATAGCAGCCGTGAAAAACACCGCCCACACCAGGTAAGGAACCTGCGGCACATACCTTGCCGCAATCAATGCGGAGTAAATGACACTGAGCAGGGGAATGAGAAAGTAATCCAGCATCATCGCCCACCCGGCCAGGAAGCCGACGTGTTCGCTGAGGGCGCGCTGGGCGTAAGTGTAAGTCGAGCCCGCGGCGGGAAAAGCCCCGGACATTTTGCCGTAGCTTGCCGCTGTGAAGAGCATGGCCACCATCGCCACCAGGTAGGCCAGGGCCGCATGGCCCAGCGACACTTTTTGAATGATTCCATAGACGGGATACGGCGCGGTGGGAGTCAGAATCACCAGACCGTAAATGACAAGGTCGCGGAGCCTGAGCACGCGCTTGAATTGGGGCTTGTAACCTAAAGCTTCAAGAGAAGGCGAAGCCGCATGTTCTGCCACAGTCGCCGAGTCCTCATGGTTGAGTTTTCAAGATGTCTGCTTTCGAGTCATCACGTCCACGCCCGCCGTCCTTCAGTGGCGGTCTGGCTGAGTATCTTTCCAATTTAGCGTGTCGGTGCGTTGCGGCAGGCCATAATCCTTCGCATATTGGTTGCGGGCGGCCTCGGCCTGCTTGTACCACTCGCCCATCGGCAGGATCAGTTCCCGATAAACCAGGTAACTCAGGCCAACGGTCCGGTCTCCAAGGGAGTCCTTTGCATCGTCCAGGCTGTTCAGATGGCGGCGCCCGTTGGCTTCGGCCACACGCGGGAACCAGCTCACGTCCCATGTCTTGATGGCATTGTTCAAGGCCGTGTTGCGCTCTGCGTGCATCTGCTTTGCGAGGTCGAGCGCCCGATCAACGGCCGCGATGGCCTGCTGAGCATTAGCGCTGGCGGCGGCTTGCCGGGCGGAATTCAGCAGCGCGTCAATATGCTGCAATTCCAAAAGCATGTCCAAGTTTTGGCGGCAGAGCGCG
>JAJYJL010000488.1 GCA_021789565.1 Acidobacteriota bacterium | reverse complement strand
CCGCGCCACCATCTCCGTCGCGCTGCCGCGGATTTCGGGCGAACTGCTTCTCGGCCCCACGGCCAAAGGAGTGCTGCTCTCCGCGTTCTTCTGGTCTTACGCGCTGATGCAGTTGCCCATCGGCTGGCTGGCGGATCGCGTCAGCCTGCGCTGGCTTTATGCCGGATCGTTTGCGTTGTGGTCGCTGGCGTGCGGCTTTACTGGATTTGCTGGCAGCCTGTCCGTGCTGGTCCTGCTGCGCATTGTTCTCGGTATTGGGGAATCCATCTATCTTCCCGGCAGCGTCAAGTTTGTCAGCGTTTCGTTCCCGCCAGAAGAGCGCGGCCTGCCCACCGGGATCTTTGACAGCGGCGTGCGCGCGGGGCTTGCCCTCGGAGCGCCGCTGGTCGCGTGGCTCGTTTCGCGCCACGGCTGGCGAAGCATGTTTATGCTGGTGGGATTTTCCTCGCTCGCCTGGGTCGTGCCGTGGATCATGGCCTTTCCCTCACGGCTCAATCACAGCGCGCAGAAACACGAATCCTTTGTTCCCGCACCGGCCGTCCCCAGGCGGCTCACTTTCAATCGAAACCTGATCGGCGCCAGCATGGGCTTCTTCTGTTTTGGCTATTACAACTACCTGCTGGTCACCTGGCTGCCCGACTACCTGGTGGAAGTCCGCCATCTGACCCTCCTGCGCGCCGGCTTCATGGCCGCCATCCCGTACATCGTCTGGTGTGTTGCGGAGCCGGCGGGAGGCTGGGTGGCAGACCGTCTGGTCCGCCGGGGCTGGAACGAAACCCGCGTGCGAAAAGGAATGATCACCCTGGGTTTCGCTACGGGGCTCCTGCTGATTCCCGCAGCGCTGGTTGGAAACCTGACCTCATCAATTGTTCTGCTGGCAGGCGGGTCGCTGGTGGGACTCTCTTCCCCAAATCTTCTCGTGGTGTTTCAGGCCTGCGCGCCGCGCGATGAAGTCGGCATGTGGATGGGCTTCGGCAACTTTATCGGTAACATCGGAGGAGTGCTCTCGCCACTCCTCACCGGAATCCTGATCAGCAGAACAGGCTCCTACATCCCGGGCTTCTCCCTCGCCCCCGTCATCCTGGTCGCCGGCTTGCTGGCGTATTGGCTCATCGTCGGCGAACTGAAACCACCGGCGAAAGTGGGATAGGGATATCTTGGGCGGCGCATGCATCGCGGTGTTTGTGATGTGAGCGCGCGGCATTGCAGGTGGGCGCCACAACGCCCTTAAACCGTCCCGCCCCGCGGGACACCCCCTTCCATGCGAGGAGGCTTTTTCGGTGATCCTGACCTGATTCTCACTTTTCCCGCGATTCAAAATACGGCGCGGGTTCGGGGATGGCGGCGCCGTCTTTGCGGGGAGACGATGCGCCGTAGTTAATTCCTGTCGCGGAATTGTGCAGAACGGCCTGGCCGCCGCCCATCGGAGAAGCGTAAGCCCCACGCATGATGAGCACGTGGCCTTTCTGTTGCAGGCCCTGATAGATAAACTGCGGGAAGCGGTCTTCAATCATAAAATCGCAGCCGCCCCAATCGAGCTTGGTAAATCTCGGAGCTTCCAGCGCCGCCTGGATGTTCATGCCGTAGTCCACAATGTCGGACACGAACTGCGCGTGCGCCTGCGGCTGGTTGTATCCGCCCATGATGCCGAAGCCGATGTGGATGTCACCCTTTTCCATAAAGGCCGGAATGATGGTGTGGTAGGGGCGCTTGTGCGGCTTCAGTTCGTCGGGATGCCCGGCTTCCAGCACGAACATTCCGCCGCGGTTCTGCAGCAGGATGCCGTAATCGTCCGTCACTACGCCGGAGCCAAAGCCTGCCGAAAGGCTCTGGATGAGCGACACGATGTTGCCGTCCTTGTCCACCACTGAAAGATAAATGGTGTCATTCGAGGTGTGCGGAGGATTGCCGGGCGGAACATCGCAGTGGGCATGGCTCATGTCAATCGTCGCGGCGCGCTGGGCCGCGTATTCCTTGGAGATCAGCCCCCCGGTAGGGATTTTGGAAAACTTCGGGTCGCCCACGTAGCGCCGCAGGTCGGCAAAAGCCAGCCGCTGTGCTTCCATCTTCACATGCAGCGCGTCCACGCTGTTGAATCCCCACTCGGGCAGCGGGTAGCGCTCGAAAATAT
The DNA here is from genome assembly GCA_021789565.1 of Acidobacteriota bacterium. The sequence goes on along the minus strand of JAJYJL010000488.1, from coordinate 4,364 downwards.
TCAGCATCTCCAGCGCCGCCAACCCCTGCCCGTTCGGCGGCAACTCGTAAACTTTCCAGCCGCGATAAGTGGTTGAAATCGGATCAACCCACTGGGCCTGGTACTGGCTGAAGTCGGAAATTGACATCACACCGCCCAGCCGGTCAACGGATTTCACGATGTCGCGCGCAATGGGGCCATCGTAAAAGGCCTTTTCGCCACCTTCCGCAATCAACTCCAGGGCGCGCGCGTATTCGGGATTGGTAAAAACCTGTCCCACCTTCGGCGGCTCGCCATTGGGCAGGTAAACGCGCCGGGCGTTCTCGTTCGTTTCCAGCAGGTGCTGCCCGCCGCGCCAGTAGGCGTCAATGAATTCTGTGACAGGATACCCGTGCTGCGCAAAATAGATGGCGGGCTTGAAAAGTTCCGCCCAGGGCAGGCGTCCATACTTCTCGTGCATCTTGGCCCAGCCGTCCACGCAGCCCGGCACCGTGATGCTGTAGACGCCGCTCCGCGGCATGTGTGTAAAGCCTTTTTTCTTGAGGAACTCGACAGTCAGCTTCTCCGGCGCCCAGCCGCTGGCGTTTATCCCCGCAAGCTTTCCGGTCTTGGCGTCCCAGCGGATGGCGAACAGGTCGCCGCCGATGCCGCTGTTCATGGGCTCAACCACGCCCATAGCCGCGTCGGCCGCTATCGCGGCGTCAACGGCCGAGCCTCCCCGGGCCAGCACTTGCGCCCCGGCCTGCGAAGCCAGCGTCTGGCTGGTGGCCACAATCCCCAGCGGCGTGATCACCATCGATCGTGCCTGGCTGCGGTCCTCGTGGCTGGTGTAATTTTGTGCGTTCATCGGCATGACCATTACGATTATGGCCAGTAATAAGGTTGTAAGCAATCTAAGTTGTCGCATCGATGCCCCATGCAAAAGTGAGATTTGGAAAACGGAAGATTAACACCTTAAAGGATGAAAAGGCCAGCGGCGTGTGGGAATTATGAATAATGAGCGGGCAAGTAGCGCGTGGAAAGAAAAGGGTACCGGAGCCGGGACATGGCGCTAGAATACAACACCGTGTGCAATCGCCACCAGAAGAACAGCGGATCTCAGTACCGGAAGTCTGCGCTACCCCATACGCATGGGCCCGGCGGTATATCGCCAGTAGAAGCGAAGGTCAAAATGGAGGCTCCATTCAATATGAACCGGCGGGTATTCATTGCATCGGCGACCGCTTTCCTCGCGGACTCGGTATTCACAGCGAGAGCACGGCCTGCACAAGGAACCTCGCAATATACCGACTGGGTGGAGCCGCGGATTGACACCCACAACTCGCGTTGGATCTATTTCTCCTCGGCGTGCAGACCCTTTGGCATGGTCAGTCTCAGCCCCGACACGCGGATCAAGGGGGACTGGGGAGCCGGTTACATTTATGGGGAACCTTTCATTCGCTGCTTCAGTCACATTCACGCCTGGCAACTGGCGGGCATACCGGTCATGCCTGCCACCGGAGTGCTACGCGGGCATGAGGGCTATGAGGCCTACAAGGCGCCTTTTTCTCATGCGGACGAGGTTGTCAAGCCGGGCTATCACCAGGTGAGGTTGCAGAATTACGGGATTACAGCGGAGTTGACATCAACGACGCGGGTCGGTTTTCACCGGTACTTGTTTCCGGCCACGGAAAACGCCTATGTTTATTTCGACGTCGGGGCCGCATTGTCCGTTGTACAGATGCAGGACGCCCGCATCCGCCAGCTGGGCGGCAATAGGCTGGCAGGTTTTTCGACCATGGCCCCGACGATCAGGAGGCCAAAGCCCTGCACTGTATATTTTGTTGCCGAGTTCGACCGCCCCTTCGACGAGTTCGGCGGTTGGGAAGCCGCTGGCGGCGATGCCAAGTCACGGCGCCTGGTGCGCAATTCGGGAGATCACTTTAGCGGCCCGCAGTGCGGCGGGTATGTATCCTTCCGGCTCCGCGATGCCGGGGCAGTGCAGTTGAAAGTCGCCATCTCTTATGTCAGCGAGGAGCAGGCTCAACAAAACCTGAAAGGGGAACTCCCTGGATGGGATTTTGACGCAGTTGTGCGAGACTCCAACGACGAGTGGAACGACTGGCTGGGGAAAATTGAGGTCGAGGGCGGCACGGACCAACAACGCAGGAAGTTTTACACTGACCTGTGGCATGTATTGTTGGGACGTCGGACCTTCAGCGATCTCAACGGCCAGTACATCGACAACACCGGGCCTGAACCCCGCGTGCGAACCGTGCCGCTGGACCGGCAAGGACGCCCCACTCGCAACACTTACAACTCCGATGCTTTCTGGGGAAGTTGGTGGAACCTGAATATTCTTTGGTCTCTTGCCTACCCGCAGATCATGAACGATATGGCGGCCTCTCTGCTGGACTACTATCTCAACGGTGGAATGATTGCCCGCGGGCCCAGCGGTGGCAACTACACCTTCGTCATGGTGGGGGACCCGGCCACCCCGCTGATTGTTGCGGCCTACAATAAGAAGATCCGCAATTTCGATATCGAGGCTGCTTATCAGGGATGTCGCAAGAATGCCTTCCCCGGCGGGATCCGCGACCGTGCAGGCTACGAGTTTGGTCCGAATCCGCGGGGAGGCGGAATGAACTATTACACCGAACGCGGCTATGTGCCGATGGGAATTGGCGGGAAGGCATACCATCGCGAAGGTGCCGGCCAAACCCTGGAATATGCTTACGAAGACTGGTGCCTTGCCCAGTTTGCCAAAGCCCTTGGCCGCGAGGATGATTACGAACTCTTCCTCCGCCGCTCTGAAAACTGGCGGAAGCTCTTCGACTCCTCGACGGGGTGGATCCGCCCTCGAAATATGGACGGCTCCTGGTCCGCACCCTTCCGGCCTGTCTGCGGGTCTGTCGGTTGCCCCGGATTCGTCGAAAGCGACGCCGCCATTGCTACATACTGCGTCCCGCAAAACATCCCGGGACTCATCCAGGCTCTTGGCGGCCCGGAACAATTCATCAAGAAACTCAACGGCCAGTTCGAGAGATCTGCTCCTTACCACTTTGAGTGGCCCGCTGACAGGCACCCCGACACCTGGATGGATTACTCCAACGAGCCATCGGGCCACCTGGCGCACCTGTTCAGCCACGCCGGTGCACCTTGGTTGACACAGTATTGGGTGAGACGGGTGAAGCAGGAAGCGTTTGGTGATACCTCTCCCTTTGGTGGGTACAATGGCGATGAGGATCAAGGGCAACTTGGAGGGCTGGGCGTGCTGATGGCCATCGGCCTTTTCGACATCCAGGGGGGCGCGAGCATCCAGCCGCGCTACGAAATCACCAGCCCGATCTTCGACCGTGTCACCATTCACCTGGATTCCCGCTACTATCCGGGCCGGATCTTCACCATCGTCACTCGGCAAAATCGTCCTGGTAACGTTTACATCCAGTCGGCGAGCCTCAACGGGAAACCGGTAAGCGGCCGCTTCTGGATCACGCATGCCGAATTCGCCAGCGGGGGAGCTCTTGAGATTCAGCTCGGCCCCACACCGAACAAGCGGTGGGGTGTAGGATGAACCGCCGCGTCAACGGCTGAGGCGCCCTGCGTACCGGGCAACGAAAGAACTCAACCGGCCCAATTTTCAGCCAAGTACGGGAAGTGCCACATTCAAGGTCCTCTCTTGGGCGCATAAATATACAGCATCGCTTTTTCCAGTGGAAAGCGTTGGCGCCCGGCGCGTACATTGGGCGCGTTGCGATGTGTGCGGGTTTTGAGAGCGCCGGCTACGGAAATCTGCCTGCGTGCCGGCGGACGCGCAGGCCGTGAGCGGCCATGGCCTCGAACTCGGCTGCGGTGGGCGCGCGCCAGTCGTCGAGCAGCTTCAGATTTTGTTCCAGTTCCCGGCGGCCGTTGGGGGCCATCAGCACCACGCTCCACGGCGAGCGCAACGTCCCCGGCGGAGAGGTTCGTGTTTCCTCGTGTGGCAAGTCCCAGGCGCATCGCGCGCGGGCATCCGTCCCCGAGTTCTGCCCAGCGGGGAAACGGGTCAGGATCTGATTGTGAATGGTTTCCTTTATGAGCCGGCGTTGCAGAAGGGCTGCTGCTCATTTTGCAGGCCTGGATGCAGGGTTTAACTCTTCAGGTTCGAAGGGCCGGGCGCCACGCGAGACAAACCCTTCCTTATCGGGGCAGGAATCCCCGCCAGGGCGCTTACCGCTTCCAGAAAACGCCTAGCCCTGCTGAGCCTTGCAATCCAGGCAAAGGCGCGTCCATGGCACAGCCGTCAGGCGGACCGCGGAGATGGGCTCCGAACACACCTCGCAGGTTCCGTAGGTGCCCCGCGCGATTCGCGCCAGGGCGTCGTCGATGGCGCGCAGCAGCTTGCTGTCGGTCTGGTGCAGGCGCAC
>JAJYJL010000487.1 GCA_021789565.1 Acidobacteriota bacterium | reverse complement strand
GGATGCAGCCGACCGTGAGTTGGACCTGCAATACGCATACGCGCTTCAGCTTGCGGGCATTGAGCCGGTCCCTCAGACGCATGAAGTCCAGGCCATCCAGGAGCGAATGGCGAAAATAAAAGCCGTGATTCAAACCCGCCAGAAGGAAGTTGACCAGATCAAAAGCGCGCTCGAGCGTGAGCGGGGAGCGCGCCGGAACTCTCTCGAAGGTCAATTGGCCGTGAGCCAGGCCGAGTTGAACCTCCTTCAGGAGACGCTGGCCGACGCTAAAGACGATTTGAGCCAGGCGGGCGGCAATCCGCAAAGCCGCCTGGAGGAACTGAAGGCGGAACACGAGGCGGCGTCAAAGGCCGCGGATACCTTCAAGTTCCCGCCCTCGTCGAGGGGCGTCCCGCCTTTGGGCAGCCTGTTTGCCCGGTGGACCTACTGGAGATCAATTCGCCAGAAGCAGTTGGAGATCCAGCAGGCCCGGACGGAAGCCTCCGCCGAAGCCGTAAGACTGGGGCAGGAGCATGACCTTGTTGCAAAGCAACTCGCTGCCGAGCAGGCGCAAAGAAAGGCCCTGGCACAGCACGAACTGACGCCGGAACAAATCGCCAGCATGATTGCCCCTCGCCCGAAGGAACACCCGCGAGCGCGCAAACCTGCCGCGGCCCCGCCGGCGAAATCCCTCGGGCCGCCCGGGGGAACGGCCGCGGCGGCGGTTGCAGGCAACCCTGCCCTCACTCTGCTTCACCTGATTACCACCCACCAGATCATGCTGCGGATTCTGGAAAACCGGGCCGAGGCCATGAAGGACCTGGCTTCCGCTTATTCAAACTGGAATTCGCTGGCCGCCTCGAACGGGCGCTCCGTTTTACACAGGATCATGGCCGACCTTCTGTGGATTGTGCTGATCATGACCGCTGCGTTCGTCTTGAACCGGCTGATTGAGCACTCTTTCGCCCGCCTTTCTTTGGAACGGAAGCAGAAAAGCACGCTGCAGGCGATCATCCGCATCTGCGTCCGGCTGATCACAGCGGTGGTGATACTGATGCTGATTTTCGGCAAGCCCAGCCAGTTATCCACCGTGCTGGGCCTGGCGGGCGCCGGCCTCGCAATCGCCCTGCAGGGTATTATCCTCTCGTTCCTGGGCTGGTTCGTGCTGATGGGACGCTACGGCATCCGGGTGGGAGACTGGGTGGAGATTAGTCCAAACGCCTCCACCGGCGTTCGCGGCGAGGTCATCGAAATCACCCTTTTCCGCACGGTACTGCTGGAAACCGGCAACGGGAACGAGCCGAGCCATTTGACCGGCCGCCAGGTCGCCTTTATGAATATGTATGCGGTGAGTGGCTATTATTTCAATTTCAGCACCTCCGGGCAGTGGTTATGGGATGAGCTGCAGGTGCCTATTCCCGCTACCCGGAACCCTTATCCGCTGGTGGAGAGCATTCGGGCCATTGTGGCCAAAGAAACCGAGAGCAACATGCAACTGGCCGAACGCGAGTGGCAGCACGTCTCAAACCGCTACGGCATGAGGTCCTTCTCCGCCGGACCCACCGTGAACCTGAAGGCTACCGGCAGCGGCGTTATCGCCATTGTCCGGTATATTACCCGGGCCGGCGAAAGAAGCGCCGCCAGCTATCGCTTGAACCATGAAATCATCAAACTGTTCAACCAGGGAGAAGACCTCGCCTCCGGCGGCGAGGCCCTGGCCGGCACTGAATCGCCAGGTCCCGATCATCCTTAGCCCCAAATGACTCAAGGCTGGTCCGGCTGCAATCATCTTGCGCCGGGCCAGGAGGCCGTCCATCGTTCCCCTGTTCAGATCAAGCGCGTTCGGTTGCCCGTGGCGCATCGGTCGCCATGTTTGCGATGTGCGCGCGGCGGCAGGCACGTCCGGGCTTTCCCGTGCCTGGAACATCCGGCGAAGAGTGTGGTACCATCGCAATGTTGACGAGTTGTTTTTTTCCTGCAAACTGATCAGCAAGTGTTCGGGAAGTCTTTCAGCAACTTTCCCAAGCTGAATCCGTCGCGCCAGCCTCATCGCGGCCATCCGATTGTGCGAAGGGTTTGCCACCGTCATTGCCGCAGGAAGGCGCGTGACAACATCCAAAACAAAAAGGGGGTATGCATGAAGCAAAGAAAATTCCGGGCATGGGCGATGGCACTGGCCATGGCTGCGTGCCTCACGCCGCTTGCGCCGGCCGTGGCCGCCCAAAACCAGAACTCCGGCGCCGGGCAGCCCGTGGCCCCGCCAAAGCAGAATGCGCAAAAAACTTACTACGGCAAGATCGCCAAACTCCAGAACGGCAAGTTTGCTCTGGTGGTCGACGCCAAAGCAGGCAGAGGATATTTTCTGGATGACCAGAAAGCCGCAGCGAAGTTTGAGGAGAAGAAGGTGCTGGTGACGGGAACCGTGGACCCCAAAACCAGCGTGCTCCACGTCGCCGCCATCAAGCCCGCGTTCTGAAAACGGGCCGCGCTGGTCACGATAAAGTTGCCGCCGGTGGCGCATAGATCGCCGTGTTTGCGATGCGCGCGCGCCGGCGGGCGCCGAGCGGCATGTCCGGGGATGACTTCTTTCGCCCCTCAGGGCTTCGTGGCGTTCTGATGGGACGTTTTTGCACGGCTTGCGTCATGGGCGAAATTCCGCCGCCCTGCCACGGTCGAATTTCAAATTCCTGATGCAACCTTTCGGCATGGAAAAACATTTCGTCTGGTTACAGACACAACAAAAAGAACGTCTGCGCCAGTTGGCGTTGAGATTTTCCCGTCTGCCTGCGCGTGCGAATAATCGACAGAGGGGCAGGAAGAATTTACCGTGCAATGTTTACTCTCTTTTCAGTAACTCGCCTTATATCAGAACTTCCATTCAATAAAGGTTGTGGCACGGTTCTTGCTCCGTTGAAAGGCGCGGGGGAAATCCATCCATCAAAGGGGGCATGAATGAAACAACGGAAAATTTTGTCCTGGGCCTTTACTCTCGCCCTGACTGCGGGATTAATCTCGTTTTCACAAGCGTTTGGGGCCCAAAGCCAAAGTCAATCCAATCAACAACAACAGCCCACCACCCAGCAACCCGGTCAGCAGCAGGCCCAAACCTACACCGGAAAAATTGTGAAAACAAAAACGGGTAAATACGCTTTGCTGACTGACCCGCAACACGGCAAAGGCTTTTTCCTGGACAACCAGCAGCAAGCCCAGAAGTTTGATCAGAAGAACGTGAAAATCGTGGCCACTCTCGATCCGAACACTATGGTGCTCCACGTGATTAACATCAAACCCGCGTCCTGACAACGCGAACGCGACCTCGGGCCCGGCAACTGAGCGGGTTTTAACCTGGACAAACCGCGAAGGAAACATCTTCAAGGAGGTCTGTGCACAGAACCGCGGCGGGGGTCCTCCCTGGCAACGACCCTTCCGCCGCGGAATTTACTGGCGACTGAAGGCTGTTTTGAATACGCCCGCAGAAACATCAGACGGCTGCATCAGGCACTAGAACCTGTTTCAAAACCCCTGTTATGCGACCGTCAGAGCACGGTGAAAGGGCACGAGTTTTGTGAAAGGGCACGAGTTTATTCGTCGTGGAGGCTTTTGCGAAAGGGCACGAGTTTTGTGAAAGGGCACGAGTTTATTCGTCGTGGAGGCTTTTGTGAAAGGGCACGACTTCAGTCGTGCCGTAAAAGGTCGGCAATTTCGCGGGCTTCAGCCCCTGAATCGCGTGTCCGTGGCGGTGCTCCTGCCGAAGAGTAGGGGAGCGCTCTGCGCTCCCGCGGGAGGGCGGAGCCCTCCCCTACGCTCTGCCGGCGTCACGATGAATTCGCGATGGAAGCGCTTGGAATCGAAAACCTACGTGCGGTCCCGCCTTGCGGGACGCTGCTGGTCAGGTAGTGAAGATTGTTTCCTTTTTGTGGCACGGCCATCCTGGCCGTGTTTTTCGCCGTAGTATCGGGGCGGCTGTGACACCGCGCCATTCTAACCCATCTCAGCTTCGCTGATCGCAGAGACAGAAACCGCCTCTGCGCCAGTCCCGATCCATCGGGGCGCCACCCGCCGCTCAGCTTCGCCGATCGCAGACATCAAAAATCAATGTCTGTGCCACCCGCCGCAGGGACCGCGGTCTCTGCGCCACCCGGCCCTTCTGCATCGGGCATTGGAGGAATTGCCTTGAAGAGAAAGGGCACGAGTTTCGTGAAAGGGCACGAGTTTCGTGAAAGGGCACGAGTTTCGTGAAAGGGCACGAGTTTATTCGTCGTGGAGGCTTTTGTGAAAGGGCACGAGTTTCGTGAAAGGGCACGAGTTTATTCGTCGTGGAGGCTTTTGTGAAAGGGCACGACTTCAGTCGTGCCGTAAAAGGACGGCAATTTCCCGGGCTTCAGCCCCTGAATCGCGTGTCCGTGGCGGTGCTCCTGCCGAAGAGTAGGGGAGCGCTCTGCGCTCCCGCGGGAGGGCCGAGCCCTCCCCTACGCTGCTGTGTCGCCGCCGCGCAACTCTGCCGGCGTCACGACGAATTCGCGATGGAAGCGCTCGGAATCGAAAACCTACGTGCGGTCCCGCCTTGCGGGATGCTGGTAGTCAAAAAGTGAAAAATATTTCGTTTTTGTGGCACGGCCATCTTGGCCGTGTTTTTCGCGGGTGGCGCATCAGATGCTTGCCTTGTAGGGTCTGCGTTCTCGCGTAGCGAGAGGCATTTGCTTCTTTAATTCCACCCGGCCCTTTGCTGCCACTGCGGCGGCTCGGGGTTGCCTTCTTCATCCTTCGCGGGTGGCGCATACGTTCCGCAGTTTGGAATGTATGCGATCACACCAACGCTGCCGGAACCTATCTGAATCAAAGAGGCGGGTACGTCGATACGTGCTCCGGGTCAGGTAGTGACGGTGGTTCTCACCGTAGTAATGTTTCTGCCGCGGCATCGCGCCATTCTACATCAGTGAGGTTGCGACATCCGTTTGTGTTGCAAGAAGGGTCGCATACATCGCAAACAGCGCGATCCCGCACTGCGGGACGCCACCCGCGGAACCGACAACCTTATAGATGCCCCACCCGCGTGACCTTAATGGTTCTGCCCGAACGAGTAAACGTCGACTCCCGGCGTCCCAGTGTCGTAGTTCGGGTCGACGTAAAGAAGCGTACTATCCGGTGAAAAAGCAAAACGCGGCGGGAACGACAGGAGCGTATCACGTGTTCTTTCCTGGTGCTCAAACACGATCTTGCCTGTAACGGTATCGAGAACAACGAAGCGAAACCTCCTGTCATATCCGTACACATCGTTCTTGATGACGCCCAGACTCCACGTGGTTGAGTTCGCATCGGCCACCAGGAACCTGCCATCTGGCGACAATGCCAGATTACCTTTGAGTTTCAGTCCACCAATCTTGAACGTTCGGGTAATCCTTCCATCGGAAACGGAGAACTGCCTTATAACCCACCCCCGCGATGGTTGCATTTGGGTCCAGGTAGCACAATAAATGAACTTTCCGTCGGGACTGAACATAATGCTCCTCTGGCGGTCACCACTGAAGAAGCTCAGTCGAGCGTTTCCGGTGGTTACGTCAATCAACGCTACGTCTGGCAGAGTAGACTGTGGTTCGCCGCGATGCGAAGGCACGATGTCCTTGAGATCATTGTTAAAGACGCCTGAGTAGAGGACTGCCAGGGTCTTACCGTCCGGAGACCAGGCCAAGTCTCTGACAAATCGTTCCATACGCCAGCTTGCGAACGGGGCGATCCAGCCCCGATGTAACAGAAACAACCTCGGCCACCTGCCAACATTGAAGGCCACTGCAATAAGGCCCGTGTACCGATACCTGGCAATAGCAACGGCGGGCACAAAGGACCACGCACCCGTCTTGGGGTTCAGAAATGGGGGTGACGGGTCTTTAAGGTCCGGGGAGCAAAGAGTCTTTCGAAGAGTTCCTCGCTGGGCATCGATGACCGCCAAGTAATAGTACCCTAGCGCTCCGACTATGTTTCCATCATTGTCAACAACCTTGAACGAATTCGGATCCGGGGCCGTGGAAGCGGCCCACTCTTTTCCCGAGGCGAGTCCCCAGTCTGGCGTGATGCGACGATCGAACGTATTTTTGGCTGGATTCCACAGCATGAGTGAGGTCTGGTCCGGCGTTCCTCCTATGCCCATCACAAGAGCTCTGCCCTGAGGGTCAACATCCTCCAGAGTGATTCTACGGGTGACGTCGCTCCTAATGGCGGCCACCTTGCGGATATCGCTCCTCATCGTGTCGCCCGTGTAGGTCACACAGCAATACAACACACCTAGCGATAATATGACAACTGCTCTGCCGCCTCTGGCGTATTGTCCCGCAAGTTTCCTTCGGGCTGTGTTCACTGGTACTTTACCCCTCCGCGGGTGGCGTCCCGCAGTGCGGGATCGCACTCTTTGCGATGTATGCGGCGGCTGGCGCATCTATGAAGGGGGCGGCGGAGTCAAGGGGAAAATCCTGGTGCTTTGTTTTGAGTGGCGGAGCGAGCAGCCCCCCTTACCCGAAAGTG
>JAJYJL010000486.1 GCA_021789565.1 Acidobacteriota bacterium | reverse complement strand
CATTGGCCGCCATGGTCATCGGGATGTCACGATCATCCTGATTGCTTACCGGCACGCTCTACGCGTCGGCGAACTCGTTGCGCTGCGCTGGGATCAGATCGACTTTGACCAGGGCCTTCTGCATGTTAACCGGCTCAAAAACGGATCGCCCTCTACGCATCCGCTCCGCGGGCCAGAGATCCGGGCGCTACGGCGCCTGAAGCGCGAAGGCACAGGCAGCTACGTGTTCGTTACCGAGCGCGGCGGACCCCTGACCACGTCCACGGTGCGCAAGCTGGTTGCCCGGGCCGGCGAAGCGGCTGCCATCGGCTTTCCGGTCCACCCGCATATGCTGCGCCACGCGGCCGGATTCAAGCTCGCGAACGATGGGCAGGATACCCGCGCCATCCAGCATTACCTCGGACACAAGAGCATCATCCATACCGTGCGCTACACCGAGATGGCACCGGATCGGTTCAGGGACTTCTGGCAGGACTGAGGACTGCTACCAACGCAAACTACCATTTCCACTTCCACGCCTAGCTCGACGGACAAACAAACCGGGGATCTTTGTGTCGTGCACGCGCTATTTTTGATCGGTTCGCTCAGGCTGCATCCGGGCATGCCCGGTTGAAACGCTCGCCGCGTTAAGGAACACACGGAATTGGGGTGCTTCCGGCGTTTGTTGTTAACACAACGATCAAAACTTAAACTGGACCACCTGTTGGTCCCTTCATGACTCTGCGATCGATGCGACCATCGTCGACTAGGAGTGCAGCCTGCGCGCAGACGGTTGGGTAATCATTACCTAGGCTCTCTGTTTGCCTGTCGAGGCCTCCCTGCGGTGGGATATACTCCTCGATGTAGGGGAGTATCAGTCGCTGTAGATCAACATTTCGGTTCACTCTCACAACCCGAGTCTTGCTACTTTTAGCCGCAGTCGTGCGATCCGTCTCTTTCGCCATGTCTTCCACATCGCATAATAGTGTGCGTAATCAGGATTATTCCGGCAAAGCCGCGCGACATGTTCGGCGATCCATTTCTGGATCCACACCTTGTCAAGTTTGCGCAGGCGTTGCGGGGCGCGACCATGAGTATTCTTAAAAGCTTGCACCGCCAGGCTGTCATGAGTGGTTCCCATGCTGATTTTCTACAATCTATTTATCGGTAGCCGCAAAGTTACTCGCCAACTCCGATGGCCACAATCCCCGCGGAAACATACTGTGGCGCAGCGTGGTCTTTCTTGGATATTTTCCATTGGTGCTTATCGAAATTGAAAAATGTCCTGAAGTTTACCCTCTTCGAACGTCCGCATAATGAACCCCTTGGCTACCTCCAGTATCGATTTACCGCGCATTTCCAATGTGAAGAAATGTAGCGGCCCTGCCCCACAGACAGTGTCTCCCAGCCGCTTGGAAGCGCTTTTCCATCCGGTCCGTACTTTTTCTGCTCCGGGAGATTAACGGACATGGACCCGCTCCATTCGGTCTTGCCGTTAAGCTGGGCATCCACCACTAGCAGTCCGACGTTTTCAGATACTCGGCGATGCTCGAGCACGACAATCCACTGGCCAAAACCTTTCGCTGGCTTGGTTTCCCTGCGGATAGCACTCAGCAATTGCTTTTTCGATTTCAAGGCACCAGCCCTCCGCATGTGGATCCTCCCCGGCTACCTCGGCGAATTATAGGTGATCGAAAATATGGTATCCGTCAGCCACCGCCGGAACCCCTCATTGTCGCTGAACTGCTTGAATAGCTCCGTGTCGTCTTTGAGCACAGCAGCCATGACACGAGTCAGCGCCTTATCGTGTTCTATTCGCGCGTTCTGCTTATCGGAGTTTTTCTGGGCATTGCGGTAGGCCGTATCAGCGGCGACTCGAGCCGGAATATCCTCGGTAATCAACTTGTGTACGTGGTCGGTATTGGTCCACGAAATATTGCCGAACTGCTCATTGAAGGTCTTTAGGATATTGGAAAGCCGGTCGAGTTCTGGTTCGGGTTTGCGACCGCCGCCGGTTGTGGGCACCGGCCCGATCTCGGCGTTTTCGTCTGGCAGCTGGATCTTCATTGCCGCCCGTTTTTCGACCCGGTAGCTATCCATGTCGATCGCCTCAAGAATACCCTTCGAGAGGTCTTCGTCTTTCGGCGCAGGCAGCTTGGGTATGAGAAAGTTCAGGAATATCGAGAGCTTTTCCCACTCTGCGTTGGTGTACGGCAGGATTGAAGCGAGGAACCCGTAAGTGCGAGTAAAGACCTTGGCCTTCCCTTTGAACTCCACCTGCCCGTCTTCATTCAGCTCTTCCCGGTAAGTCGCCACGCAGGCATCGAGAATCGGGTCAAGCTTGTCGCGGTCGGCTCCGCCCAGATATAGCGCCACCAACTGATCGACATGCGAGGGTGCATAGACCTGGTACCCATCCAGCTCGGACTTCAGGTCGTGCAGTTTGTTCGGGTCCGTCTCCTCGCTCAGGATCGTCGTGCGATAGTAGTCCGCGAACGAATCCCGAATGGTGTCGGCGTCGTTCATGAAGTCGAGCACGAAGACGTCATGCTTCTGCGGGTGCGCCCGATTGAGGCGCGATAGCGTCTGCACCGCCTTGATGCCGGACAGAATCTTGTCCACATACATCGTGTGCAGCAGCGGTTCGTCGTAGCCGGTCTGGAATTTGTCGGCACAGATCAGAAAGCGATATGGGTCCTCTTGAATCTCGCTGGTGATCTTGCTGGACGAAAAGCCATTGAGCGATGCCTCGGTTACCTTCGCGCCGCCGTATTCGTGCTCGCCCGAAAAGGCCACAATGGCCTTGTACGGGCTCTTCCGTTCCTGGAGATAGTCCCGGATGGCATGGAAGTATTGAATTGCCCGCTCTATCCCACTGGTAACCACCATCGCCCGCGCCTGCCCGCCGATCTTGTTCAGCGCCAGCACCTGCTCGTGGAAGTGGTCCACCATAATCTCGGCCTTGAGGCGGATCGCATGGTCATGGCTCTCGACATAGCGGCGCAGCTTTTTCTTTGCCCGTTTGGTATCGTATTCCGGGTCGGCGGCGACCTTCTTGATGAGCTTGTAGTAGCTCTCGACCGGCGTGTAGTGCTTGAGGACATCCAGAATGAACCCCTCCTGGATCGCCTGTTTCATCGTGTAGCTATGGAAGGGCCGGTGCTTAATTTTCCCGCCCTCGTCATAAGCCTCGCCGAAGATTTCCAGCGTCTTATTCTTGGGCGTGGCGGTGAAGGCAAAGTAGCTCGCATTCGGCAGCAGCTTTCGCGCTGCCATAATGCGGTTGATTGTATCCTCCGTGGTCTCGTCGTCTTCTTCCGCACCGGCTGCCGAGAGCGCCATGCTCAGCGCCGCGGAAGTCTTGCCGCCCTGGCTTGAATGCGCCTCGTCAATGATGATGGCGAAACGGCGACCGCGCTGTTCGTTGCCGATCTCGTCGAGGATGAACGGGAACTTCTGCACCGTGGTGATGATGATCTTCTTGCCGCTCTCGATGAACCCGCGCAGGTCGCCCGAATGTTCGGCATGGCCGACGGTGGCGCCCACCTGGGCAAACTGCTTGATGGTGTCGCGAATCTGCTGGTCCAGAATCTTGCGGTCAGTGACCACAACAATCGAATCAAACACTGACGCATCGTCCTTGCGCAGGCCAATCAACTGGTGCGCAAGCCAAGCAATAGAATTGGATTTGCCGCTACCGGCCGAGTGCTGGATGAGGTAACGCTTGCCCGCCCCATGCCGGGCGGCGTCGGCCAGTAGACGGCGCACGACGTCCAGCTGGTGGTAGCGTGGCCATATCTGGGTAGCCCTCTTTTTACCGGTCTTCTCGTCCTTGATCTCGACAATCTGGGCGTAATTCTCCAGAATGTCGGTCAGCCCTTCGCGAGTCAGAACGCGCTTCCAGAGAAAGTCAGTCTTGATGCCATTCGGGTTCGGTGGATTGCCGGCGCCGTCGTTCCAGCCAAGGTTGAAGGGTAGAAACCACGAGCCCTTGCCTTTGAGATGCGTACAGAACCGCACCTCGTGGTCGTCCACGGCAAAGTGCACCACGCAGCGTCCGAGCTCGAAAAGGCGCTCGCGCGAATCACGGTCGCGCTTGTACTGCTGAACCGCGTCCTCCACCGTCTGCTTGGTCAGGCTGTTCTTCAGTTCAAAGGTGGCAAGGGGCAGTCCATTGATGAACAGGCCCATGTCCAGTGCAAGCTGGGTCTCGTCCCGGCTATAGCGAAGCTGCCGGGTAACGCTGAAGCAGTTCCGCGCATAGCGCTCTGTCGCCTGCACGTTGCCGGGCGAAGGCGTACCGTAAAACAGGTCAATATGGTGCAGCCCGTCCTTCACGCCATTTCGCAATACATCAATCACGCCACGCTTGCTGATCTCTCCCTGTAAGCGGGCCAGAAACTTGCGTCGAGTGGGACCATCCTGACCGAGATCAAGCACCTCAGCAATCTTCGCTTGTGTTGCCCAGAGAAAGGCGCGCAATTGCACCAGGTCAACGCAGTATTCGCGGTCGAAGTCGTCGGAAGAACCGCAAATCCAGCCGCTGCCACCACGCGATGCAACATCGCGCATCTCGTTTGCAAGCGCTGCGCCGGGATCACAGGGTGCGCCGGTGAGAGCGGTACAGATCAGCCGTTCGAGGCCGCGTTCGCTGGTGTCTGTCTTGTTCACAAACGACCCCCCTATCGGTCCCAAGCTGACCGCAGTTTCTCAGCGAATGCCTGGTCGCCTACTTTTCCGCCCCGCGCCAAACGCTTCTTTGCACCGCGTCCAATCTGCTTGGCCAAGCGCTCAAGACGCTTGCGCCGCCGTTCCGGAACCTCAAGATAAACAAACGTGACGCGCTTCTGACCACGTCGCCATATCTTGGTGTGAATTACATTAGCTGGAGGACTGACAAGTCTCTGCCCATTTTCTTGTTTGACGACCTGAACTACGGTATCGCCTCTTTCATACGGGCAGTTTCCAGACCAAAAGAAGTCCTCCAATACATGAGTTTGGCGCTTCTTCCGCTTGGCCCTGGCTACTTTCTCACCCGCTTCCTGAGCGTTCTCCGAACCGGCAGGCGGATAGCCCTCCACTAGCTGCGCAATACGAAGTGTAGGCAAGTCTGGACGCGTCAGCGTGGATACCCTCTTTTTACGTTGCTTCTTTCGGCGTCCCTTGATGCGTGGCGGTTTGTACAGCTTTGCCAGCCGGTCGAGTTCTTTCGGGCCGAGCTCGTGCAAACAAAGGCCTCGCACGTAGTTCCGTCCGGCCTTCACCGTATTCCGATCCGTTGTTTCTATCACCGCTTCCAACATTGTTCCTGCTGAATGGTGGGATGCGTTGGCAGAGCCGATATAGGCCCTACTCCCCAGCACAAACAACTTCGCGTGCAGATTTTCGACGCTGAATATCCGCACACCCTTCCCATTCAACTTTGACAGGTCCGCCGGGCATGTTTGGCCGCTTGATACTGCCGCTTCGCTGGCATCGACGACCAACCGGCTACCCTTACGCAGAGGCACTAGACTTGCCGCGTTCTTGCCAAAATAGGCCACCGCCACAAGACTTGGCCGATGAGTTTTCCTGGCAGCGGCTGTAAGTCGGCGCCACACGCCTTGGGTAATTAGCTCACTGGTCATGCCTCGGCCTCCGCTGAAGCAGCGTCGACGTCCGTGTCTTCGCCGGATTCCTCGCCTTCCGACACGATACCAACCTCGTCGGGCGTGTCCGGCTCCTCGTGTTCCTCCGGCAGTCGCGCTGCCGCCTCGCGCACATCGAGCTTGCCGGTGACCACGTCGGCGATCAAGCTGGTGCGATATTCACGAATAAGACCAATCTCGTGGTATGCCCTATTGACAGCCTCGCGCAACGGCCCAGTTTCTTTGCCAATGTGTTCATTGATTGCTAGCTGTTCAGCCAACGGCGGAATACAAATCGCACGCGACGCAGTATCCTGGAGATTGGTTCGCTGTCTTGTTGCACCTGTTGAGAGAATCGCGGAAGCTCCCGTTGCAGTTGCAGTCAAATGTAATGCTGCGAATTCCGGGTTTAGACGATCCTGATCAAGTCGAAATCTAAAGCAGTCTGCCTTCACCATGGCAGGAATGATGCTTAGAGGCGCAACACAGGCGCGGCCTGCCGGATGTCGTTCATCGCCCAAACCTGCGATCAACACATCACCTGCCACAACAGAGTGGTCACCCAATAGAGCGTAGTAAGCGGGCGAAATAAATGCTGCGTCTGAATCCTTGAACTCTGCGTGACCGATGTTCTGCAGTCGAACGACCCTGACTCCATGATCGGTGTAGTGCGATGACTTCAGCCCAGAACCAAATGGACCATCACATCTCGCACGCGTTACCCGTCGCAATGGCATCACCCACCAATGTACCGGCACGTCGCCCAACCATTTCACACCAGAGGGCTTGAGGCGGACATTGGGGTTGAGGCCGCGGGTGACGGTCGTCCCCGTGACCCGCAGCTCCCAGCCGGGATCGTGGGCGGGGTATCCCGAGAAGCACTTGATCAACGTG
>JAJYJL010000485.1 GCA_021789565.1 Acidobacteriota bacterium | reverse complement strand
TCCCGTGAAGACAAGAGGCTGCTGGCGTCTGTTGCAACACAGGCTGGAATCGCGCTTGAAAGCATTCGTTTGGCCGAGGAGATCGCCGAACGGATTGAAACCGAGCGCCGTGCCGCGCAGGAAATGGACTTTGCCCGACAGGTCCAGTCGCGATTGTTTCCCCAGAAATTTCCTGTTCTTCGCACCCTGGAGTACGCTGGCGGGTGTGCGCCGGCCCGTGAAGTTGGCGGCGACTATTACGATTTCCTGGAACTCCGGCCGGGCCGGCTGGCCCTGGTGCTGGCGGACATTGCAGGTAAAGGAGTGTCAGGTGCGCTGCTGATGGCCAACCTGCAGGCCAACCTTCGCAGCCAATACGCCCTAGCGCTTGATGACATTCGTCAGCTCTTGAGTTCTGTCAATCGGCTGTTCTATCAAAACACCAGTGACAACAGCTATGCCACCCTCTTTTTTGCGGATTACAACGACGAAACCCGCCTTTTGCGGTACGTCAACTGTGGACACCTGCCGCCGCTTCTATTGCGCGGGTGTAGTCTTTCAACCGAAGCAGCGAATCAGACATTCAAGCTGGACCGCCTGGAACCCACCTCGACAGTACTCGGTCTTTTCGAAAACTGGGAATGCACCGTTGCGGAAACCACTCTTAACCCTGACGACACCCTGCTGATCTACACGGACGGGGTTACAGAAGCAGCAGGCCCAGCAGACGAGGAGTTCGGCGAACCGCGGCTGATTGAAACCCTATGCGCCTACCACAACCAGCCAGCCCAGGCGTTATTGGATTCCATCATTCAGTCAGTGCAGGACTTCAGCCGGCGGGAGCAGGCCGACGACATCACGCTGGTGGTCGCGCGTTGTCGGTCATAACTTGCTCGGTCCGAATCTACTAGCGAGCGGAAGACCTTCTCTAGGTTGCTCCTCTGCACCGCGGTTTCAGAATTATGCTAAACTTCAAGCATGAAGCACCTGCTAGTCATAGTGGTTTTCCTGGGGGGTGCAGCATTTCCACTCGCATTGAAGGGCCAGTCTGCTTTTTTGATTTCTGGTGCGCCAGCGCAAGCCGGTGCCGCACAGCCCGGGCCGTTGCACGACGGCACGTCCGACTTTCATCCATTCGGCGGTTTTCCCCGCGATGTTGTATTCCCGCCCTTCTTTGGATACCCGGCCAACTATCCGTTTACCTATTTCTATCCCAGCTTATGGCCGCCGCTTGACTATGAGTACCAGCAAGCATCAAGAATTGCCCACGGAGACGTTGAAGCTGAAGTCTCCGCACAGGAAAAAGAGTATCTGGCCAGTCAGGTCCAGGCACTGACGGCCCAGGTACAGTCGCTTCGCCGGCAACAGGCATTCAACCCATACACACAAGAGCAGGCTGGAGCCCCTCCCGCCGGATATCCTCAATCGCGCGCGCAAGCCAGATCGCAACAGAATTTCCCTGTCACCGTTTTTGTTTACCTTGACGGCCATGAGATGGAAGTTCGCGACTACGCCATCCTTGGCGACACTTTATGGGTTTTCAGCGGCCAGGCGGTGCGCAAGTTTCCACTTTCGGACTTCAATCTTTCCGCCAGCCGGCAGGTGAACGAAGAGCACGGCGTTGAATTCCCATTATCTGAACAGCAATAGGAATCATCTTTAACCCATCATTGCGGGCTGACTAACTCCTGCGGCAATCCGCACTTGCGTTCCTGACCGGAAAACCTCATAATCTGGCCTTTCCGGTTCATACGTTGACCGCAATTAAAGGAGGACTCTCATGTCATCGGAAGAAACGCAGCTGCATCATAACCTTCTGCCCAAGGCGTCACGCCGGGACTTTTTAAAAAGCGCCGCCGCTTTGGCCATGGCCGGCCCTGCCATCGCGTGCGGCCACCCGAGCGAAGTAAAAGAAACGCAGCAAGCAAAACCCTCAGGGAAACCGCGCCTTGCTTGTGTAGGAACGTACAGTTCTCCCGAAGGGCCTGAAGGAAGCCCGGGACGCGGCCAGGGCATTTACCTTTTTGAAATGGATCCCGCCACCGGCGCACTCACACAGCGCGACGTGGTCGCCAACCCGAGGAACCCGTCGTGGCTGGCGCTCAGTCCATCCGGGAAAAACCTTTATTCCTGCGACGAAACGCATCAATTTCAGGGCAAGCGCGCAGGCGCTGTCAGTTCCTATTCGGTTGATGCATCCACCGGCCACCTTACGCTGCTAAACACGGTCAGTTCTGAGGGCGACGGGCCCGCTCACATCAGCGTCCATCCTTCGGGCCGTTATGTTTTTGCTGCCAATTACGGCGGCGGAAGCATTGCGGTGTTGCCCATTCTTTCCGAAGGCCAGCTCGGGCCAGCCACTGACGTTCACCAGGACAAGGGGCCTGTCGGTCCCCTGCACGCTAGCAGCGCTCCGCCGGGAAGCTTCGCTATCAGCGGCCATGATGCCCCGCATGCCCATATGATTGAATCCGATCCCACCGGCAAGCGGATCATCTCTACTGATCTCGGAATGGACAAAATCTTCGTATGGAATTTTGACCTTGAAAAAGGAAAGTTGACGCCGAACAATCCACCGTCGGCTTCTGTGCCGCCCGGTGACGGCCCGCGGCATTTTGTTTTTCATCCCAACGGACACTGGTTCTATTGCATTCAGGAGGAAGGGTCGGCGGTGGTCTTTTACGACTATGACACTTCCAGCGGCGGGCTGTCCCAGAAGCAGGTTATCTCAACGCTGCCCAAAGGCTTTGTGGGAACCAACTTTACTTCTGAAATCCGCATCTCGCCCGACGCCAGCTTCCTGTATGGCGCCAATCGCCTTCATGACAGCATTGCGTATTTCTCCATCGGCCAGGACGGCACTTTGACCTTTGCCGGCGAGGAATGGACGCGTGGAGATTATCCGCGCAGCTTTACCATCGATCCAGCTGGCGATTTCGTTTATTGCTGCAACCAGCGCGCCGATGCCATCACCACATTCCGCATCAACAAGCAGTCCGGTGCACTTGCCTTCACCGGCCAGTACGTGCCCGTGGGAACGCCCGCCAACGTGGTGTTCCTCACATAGAGCCTGGCGCGATTGAATGGCTGCGCCCGGCTGGTGGTCTGGCCTGAGGGGGCCTCAATCCTTTGAGGCCTCCATCCGTATCTTTGTTCCGGACGATTTTTCAAACGTGTCCAGAATGTTGGCATAATTGCTTTTGTCCAGCCGGAACACGACTTCTTCCTCAGCGTCGGCCTCTTTTTCTGCCTTGCATACGAGCGTGAACCAGTGTTTTTTCGATTTGGACAAGAGAAACAGTGGGGACACGATAACTGCGGCGCCCCACCTTCGTTCCGATGAGAACTCATACACGGCGTTCTTGACTCGAGTATATGGAATCGTTCTCTCCGC
Organism: Acidobacteriota bacterium; assembly: GCA_021789565.1. The sequence continues at coordinate 3,144 of JAJYJL010000485.1, read as the reverse complement.
GAAAGTCGCTTTTCCCGCTGGCCTGATAAGTAGCGCAGAATCGTTGAATGTCAGCGTGACATTCCGTAACATCATCTTCTTCCCTTCGACAACATACATCTGCGATTTCTGGAATGTACTCTCAGCGCCCACTGAGCCGACGCCGAGCAGAACGGCGCCGAGCATAAAAGCAGTAGTGTAAAGCACTCGTCGATGGGTCATTCGACACCTCCATAGGGGGACTAACAAAACTCGTGACCGCGAAGCGATCACAACATCTTCCACGACGTTGAGTCTAACTTGCTCGATGGTATCGAGAGGCTTAGCAAGGCATCGCCGTTCGGATTTTCCTGCAGGTTCGCTCAAAGTCCTTGCTGAGCTCATCGTCTCGTTTAGGTGACCAGCTCTTGTTTACTGCACTTGCAGCGTCATTGTTGTGGTCTTGGTCACGGCACCGGCAGTAGCGGTTAAAGACAGTGAGTATGTGCCGGCTGTTGTACCACTGACGGGCGTAGGTTGAACCACGCCACCGCCACAGGCGGCCCACAGCGCCACCATGAATAGCGCCGACGAAAGTGTCAGGAAGATCCGCCGACGCCGCATGGCAAGGCTCGCAAGCGACGCCAGACCTAAGCCCCACATCGCCAGTTGCGTCACGGGGTCCCTGAGAGGCTGGGGACCCTTAGGCTCCCATCTGACAGGCGCCATTGACCGTGCCCGGGTGGTTACGCTGACTATTACGTTCGCAGAGTTCGTACCGTCTAGGGACACTCCTGACGGCGTCACCGAACACTCTGCCCCGGTCGGCCTAACAACGTTCCACTGACACGCCAAAGCAACAGTACCGGTGTACCCCGCCGGGCTGACGCTCAGGTTGTAGGTCGCCGTTTGACCTGCCGTCACGGATGCCGTCGGATTCCCGGTACCAGAGGCCGGACCGACCGAAAAGTCTGTGCCCTTCCCGCTCACCGGAATCGCGTACGGACTACCTGCACCGTCGTGGGTAATGATGATTTCCTCGTTAAAGCGTCCTGCGGACTTTGGAACAAACGTGACACTAATAGTACATTGCGCTGCCGCAGGAAGTGAATTCCCACACTTGCTGGTGTATGCAAAGTTCGCAGATGCCGTCATACTGGCGATGTTCACATCAGTGCTTCCTGCGTTAGTGACCGTCAAAGTCTTCGCTGTGCTAACGGTGCCAACCAGTTGGTCATCAAAAGTCAGGTTGGAGGGCGCTATCGCGAGGGATGAAGAACCACCGAAACCTGTCAGTGAAAGGAATGGGTCCCACTGGCCGGTTGCCGCGTTGTATTTCTTCACCTCGCCGGTCCGGACTCCCGCAGCTTGCGGCGTGAAGGTAACGTCCATTGAGCAGCCTTCGCCGGGGGCAATACCAGTGGTACAAGTCTGCGTGAAATTGAAGTCTCCAGCAATGTTGAAGGACAAGGCATCTGATGCCGCATCACCAACATTCTTGATTGCTACCGTTTGTGCAGGGCTGGTTGTGCCGATATCCTGACTAACAAAATTGAGGCTTGGGGCAGATTGAACAATCGCAGGCAGCACAATATCGGAGAATTTCACAACAAACCCGCTCACGCCCACTGGCGGTGTCTGCTGATAGGCACCCGATGAGACCGGGAAGTCCGTTGAACTGGTTAAACCCGCAAGGTATGCATTGCGAGACGGGTCAATAGCGACTCCCACGCCGATCTCACTTCCGCTGCCCCCTATGTAAGTTGAAAAGATCAGCCCTTCTCCGTTCGCGCTAAGCTTCGTAAGGAAAGCATCGTCGCAATAGCCACCATTAACGCGACAGGACGAATAAACAGCGTTCGCGAGGGGAAAATCAAGCGAAGATGCATAGCCCGTCACGTAGGCAATTCCCATGGAGTCAACAGCAATGCTCATAGGTAGGTCCCAATTGCTGCCTTTAAGGTATGTTGAATAAACAAACTGTGACCCGGCAGGGTTCAGCTTCGCCACAAAGCCGCCTTGGCATTGCCCGCCGCCTCCACAATTCGTTTCAAAAGCTCCCGGCGTCGTAGGAAGCCCATCCATTGCAACACCGGTTATATACCCGCTTCCAGAGGCATCCACAGCAATCGAAGTAATCTGAGTGCCTCCAATCAAAGCGGAATACGCCAATGCTGAACCCTCGGCATCGATCTTGCTGACGAAGCCTCCGTGGGTTCCATTCTGAAGCGCTCCGGGCGTTGTCGGGTAATCGCTTGAGCTTGTATATCCCGCTACATAAGCGTTTCCACCACCGTCAACAGCAATGGAATACACCCAGTCCGAGCCGTCACCCCCCAAATAGGTTGAGTAAAGCAGTGAAGCAGCTCCGCTGGCAGAAGGATTAATTTTGGCGATAAAGGTGTCCTCACAAGTTTCGCCATATTCAATGATCTGGCAGTCGCCACGAAAATTCTGCTGAATTGGGTTGAGCGTAGGGAAGTCAGTGGATGTAGTTCCCCCCGCCACATAAACATTGCCGGTCTGGTCCAGAGCAAGCACAGCCAGATCTTCGAAATCGCTTCCGCCCAGATAAGTTGAATACAGCAATGCCGAACCGGTTGAGTTCAATTTACTGACAAATGCATCGTAGCAGCGGCTTGAGTATTGGGAGCTGTCACAAGGTTCCCCACCCTTTCGCTCCTGAAAAGCATTTAGAGTCGGGAAATCGGAGGAATCCGTAAACCCGCTCAGATAGGCATTGCCTGCATCGTCCACTGCAAAACCATACGCCACGTCGCGACCGCTCCCACCCAGAAAAGTTGAATAGATCAGCGCCGACCCGTTGGGGCTCAACTTCGTCACAAAGGCGTTCGTGTACGAAGCAGGAGTGGTATCGAAGGTCCCCGCCGTTACGGGGAAATCTGGCGAGGCGGTTCCCCCAGTCAGGTACGCATTGCCAGCGGAGTCCACCTTAATAGCCCACGGTTGGGGACTGCTATTCGCGGGCTCTCCGTTACCCAGATATGTCGAGTAACTGATGACCGGGTCGATATAGAGAGGTTTGGCTGAATCGTAAGACGGAACCTCAAATCCGATCTGGTTTTTTGCCAGAACAACAAAGCGGCCTTCCACCGGCTTCTTGTTCGGAGATGCCACGCTGGTGTTTTCAACCTGGTAAACTGCTGGCTTGTGGAACCGAATTTC
>JAJYJL010000484.1 GCA_021789565.1 Acidobacteriota bacterium | reverse complement strand
CTGGCGGCGCGCCCCGAAGGACTCAGGCCTGTGTTCTGGGGAGTGCACTGGCTCAAGTTGCCGCTTCTGGCGGTCGTCGTGACCTTTTCCGTGCTCTTTGCCCGCATTGAGATTCATGAGGAGGGGACGCGGATACTGCTGTATGTGCTTCTCTTGAAGGTGGCGCTGCAAACGTTCTCGCAAGCATCCATGGCCGTATTCAAGGCCTTTGAAAGAATGCATTATATAGCGCTGCAACAATTTGTTAACGCCGCTTTCACGACACTGTGGGTAGGCATTGCGTTGCTGCTTCACTCAAGTCTGGCTATTGTGGTAATCGCGCTCGTGGCGGGGCAAGCGCTTGAGACCTGTGTCGGCTGGGGTCTCGTTCGAAAATCCTTTTCGCCCGGAGGCCTCTGTGCCTGGGCCCCTTGTAGCCCCGGACGAATGTTGGTCGCCGGATTACCGATCGGGATCGCGGCAATTCTTCAAGCCTTGAATCTTCGCCTCGACATTCTCACTCTCAGTCCATTTACCTCCAGTCGCGAATTGGGGAGTTATCAGGCCGCAGCGTGGTTCCCAGTCGGATGTTTTATTGCCGCGTCTTTGATGATGACTGTCCTTTTCCCAAAGCTTTCCAGGCTGTTGCGCAATCCCGGAAAGTGCGCGGACGCTTATGTTCAGAGCGTCATGCAATGCGGCATTCTCCTGATGACGGCGGGGTCAATTCTGGCCGGACTCTTCGCTCCGAATCTGTTGCATATCCTATTTGGCGCGCGACTCGTTCTTGCATCTCCCGCTTTGAGGATTCTCGTTGTGACGTTTCCATTCATTTTCATGAACACAGCTATGTTTTATATCTTTGTTGCCGCCAAGAAACAGAGTGCTTATTTGGCCGCGCTCCTTGTGGGAGCAATTGCAGGCGGTGCGCTCAGTATCCTCCTCTCCGCGACGTACGGCCCAAATGGGACCGCTGTTGCCTGTGTTCTGCGTGAATTCTGTGTCAGCTCGGTCTACCTCGGTTTCTTGATTTCGGGGAATTTGTTGAGGTCGGCCAGAACTATCTTAGGGATTCTGGCCTGCTGCGGCGCCGGGCTTATGGTGCTCTCGCTTCTCCTCGCCGACTCCACAACAGTTGGAGTTGTTTGGAGCATTGCTCTGATTGCGGCGATGTCGATCATCATGCGCGGGCGCAGGCTCCAGGAGATGCTGCTGTTTGCAGACGATAGTTTATGAAATCTCGCACAGCGTTGATTTCGGAAGGAGCCTGGAGCGGAGCGGGGATTCTGCTTTGGGTGGCAGCTTTGGCTGTTTCCACCGGTGCAGTGGCGCTCGACTGGCATCTGGCCATCCCATTTATATTGGCTGCACTCTCGTTGGTTTTCCTTTTCGTTCTCAAGGTCGTGCGAGAGCCCATGATGCTGGTCGCGGCAATGCTTTTGGCAGTCGTTCTAATTCCTCCATTTTACACAGGCGCGCTGGGGGAGACGCCAATCTATGTCTCGACTTTGCTGATTCCCATAGGTGTCGTTGTCGTGCTGGTGCGGTTGCCCGACTTTAAGTTTCGACTCGATCCTATCGCTCTTGGCCTGCTGGTGTTTCTCTTAGGAACAGGCCTTTCGCTTCCTTTCGGGTGGTGGCTTTCAGGGGTGGAGGTAGGGAATCAGGGTTTCTTCCGCTGGCTGATGCTATGCCAGTGCGGACTAGTTTACTGCCTGATTCGTGGGGGTGCGTGCCAGCATGGAACGCAACTTGAGAGGGCAATGATGACCATTTTGTTTATTGCAGCCGTCCTGACTGCGGCGTATGGCATTGTTGATTTTATCTGGCCGATTCCCATCCCTCATCCGGCTGCACACCAATTCATTTGGCTGCGGACGTCCATCATGCGCCGCGCTCAAGGGGTCTTCTATGAGGCAGGAAACTTTGGCAATCTGTGCGCCTTCTTTCTGATCCTTGCGGCGTCGGCGCTTGTCTCGAAGCGCGAGCACGAGATTGGGGTTCCGCTACCCATGCTATTGACTTTTGCAGGAATTCTTAGCGCCGCCGTGTTCGTTTCCTTCACACGAAGTACGTGGATTTCTGTGCTAGTCGCGATCATCGCCTTTATCTGCGTCGCAGGAGGCGTTCGTTGGCATCGTGTCGCCCTTTTATGCGTCGTCCTAGGAGCGCCTGTGCTTTTGCTTCCTTTTTATTCACAAAGTTTGTGGAACTACCTGGTGAGCGCCCGGATCGGAAATCTTGCCCAGATATTGACGCACCCTAACTTGGCCTCCAGCGGACGTTTCGACACATGGAGTTCTGTTATCTCTCTTTTGGCGTCGCATCCTGGATATCTGCTCTTCGGCATTGGTTACAAGACTCTTCCTTTTACTCGGCTGTTTCACGATCCCATCATCAGTGACAACGGGTTTCTAAATCTTCTCATCGAATGCGGAGTAGTTGGGTTGGGTGCATTTTTGTTCTTCAGCGCAGCTGTTTTCAGGACCTTTCTTCGGGCTGCCCGAAAAGAAACGGGGATTGCGGCCTTCTGGGGCGCCGTCTTGTTCTCATTCTGGTGCGGCGAGTGGGCTCAGATGATGGCTGTCGATGCGTACACCTATTGGCGAAACATGACGGTGTTTGTGGCGGTTATGGGATTAGTCATGAATCGGCTCGACCGTGCCAAGCCCCATGCGATTTCAGCGCAGGTATAAATGCGGCCCTCGCCCGGAAAGCGGATTGAAAACGTTCCGTGTGGTTTGTATGCCCAAGCGCTTGATCATTGACGCACGGTGGCTGCACTCGGGAATTGGCAGATACGTGATGAACCTTCTGGAAGGGCTTAAAAACCGCCATGGCCTTACGATCCATGCCCTTGTTCAAGCGTGCGATGCCGATACTCTGCGCCCGCTTTGTGACACCCTCACCGTTGTTGATCTGCCGATTTATGGATTACGAGAACAGTTCAGTGTACCCTGGGCTGCCCGCGGAGCCGATTTATTGCATGTCCCACACTACAACGTGCCGGTGATGTTTCGGGGAGACTTCGTGGTAACCATTCATGACCTGATCCACCTGCTGGCCCCGCCGTCTTCACGCTTTCTTGCATCGAGAGCTTATGCCTGGCCCTTGCTGCGTTTCGCCACCCGCAACGCACGGCGCATTGTGACTGTCTCCCATTTTTCGAAACGGCAGCTTGTTCAAAGGCTCGGAGTCACGGAGGAGAGGATTGCGGTTATTTATAACGGCGTGCATCCTCGTTTCCGAGAATTTGATATCGAGGAGGCTCGCGAACGAGTCAAGAGGAGAGTTTCGCTCAGTACACCCTACCTTCTTTACGTGGGCAACCTAAAGCCCCATAAGAATATTGACCAACTGCTCCGAGCGTTCAGCCTTCTGCGCGGCCGCAAAGTGGGTAACCACGAACTGGTCATCGTTGGTGAAGGGTGTCACCAAAAGGAGTACCTGGAGGCCATGTGCACGCGCCTTGGAATTTTGCCATATGTGCGCTTCATACCACACGTGGATGAGGAAGATCTCCCCTGTCTATACGCCGCGGCAGATTTGTTTGTCATGCCTTCGCTGATGGAAGGCTTTGGCTATCCCGTGGTCGAGGCGATGGCCTGCGGCACGCCAGTTGTATGCTCGCAGGCCGCCGCGCTCCCTGAAATCGCCGGCGATGCAGCCCAATTCTTTGATCCGACAAGTTGCGAGGACTTGGCGGCAGTGGTCGAGAAGGTCCTGGAATCGGCGGACTTGCGTGGACTCTTGCGCTGTCGAGGCCTCGACCGCGCGAGGGTTTTTGGCTGGGAAGAATGCGGAAGAAACCATGCGGAACTATACAAAACGTTGATAGAAATTTGAGTTATTTGCCCCGAAATCGAGGCGTGAAGCGAGGGAACAAATATGACGCCTGCCAAAGCGAGATTTAAGAAGATTTTGTTCTTCTGCCGTCCCTCCGTGCCGGTCCATTTTAATAATGACCCGGTCAAGTACACCGTCAGATCGGAGTCTTCCTGGATGCGCCTTGTTGTCGGATGTCTCCCACAGCCATTGAATATGCCTTTCATGACCTTGCACATCTCCGAACGCATCGTGGAAATCCCATTCGTGTTTGCCAACCTTCGAGCCCCAAAGGGTTCAACTGTTGTAGACCTTGGATGCACAGAAAGCAGTTTGTCGCTCGAGCTTGCGAACCGGGGATATAAGGTCCTGGCCTCCGACCTGCGTCTGTATCCCTTTACACATCCCAACTTGACTCGCCTGGCTGGGGATTTCTCCTCTGCTCAAGTCGCCGAAAATTCAGTTGACGCCGTTATTGCTGTCTCGACTTTGGAACACATCGGCCTCAACGCTTACGGGAAAAGGCGCGAAATGACTACAGATTATTCTGTGGTTCAGAAGGTTCGAAATGTTCTGAAGCCGGGGGGACAGTTCGTCATGACAGTCCCGTTTGGAATCAAGGGGCAGACTGAATGGTACCGGGTTTACGACCGAGAGTCTATGAGCGCCCTGCTCGCGAACTTTGATATGGAAAGGGTTGAATACTATCGCCGGACAGGCATTTCATCTTGGGAGGAAACAAGCGAGAAGTGTGCCGCAGAAATCACGTCGCCCACAAAGACCAACTGCGTGGCTCTGGTATCGGCAGCGGTTCGAAAGGATGGCCGCGAGCTCTCTTCACAGTCTTCTCTTGAGTTATAACCCATGAATCCTTTCGCAGCACTCAAGGTAGCTCTCGTCCACCATTGGCTGGTAACGCGGCGCGGAGGCGAACACGTTTTCGAAGCCATGGCCGACCACTTTCCGGCAGCGGATATTTATACACTGGTAAGCGACCCGGCAAATCTCTCGTCCGCTCTTAGGAACCGCCTTATCCGAAGTTCCATGCTGCAGAAGCTGCCTTATGCATCCCGCTTGTATCCTTATTATCTTCCTCTTTTTCCAGCCGCAGTCAGCCGGCTCGATTTAACCGGCTACCAACTCATCATAAGTTCCGATGCCGCCGTCGTAAAAGGAGTTCGAGCCGATCCTGGCGCGGTCCACCTTTGTTACTGCCACACCCCCATGCGTTGTGTCTGGACTGGGTACGAATCCTATTATGACGCAGCGGGCGCGGCCACTCGCATAGGACTCAGCGCAATGCGGAATTGGGTGCGCAAATGGGACTACGATGCGGCCCAGCGAGTCACACTCTTTATTGCTAACTCTCGAAATGTTCAGAAGCGAATCAAAGACTGTTACGGCAGGGAAAGCGTTGTCATTTATCCTCCGGTGGACATTGAGAAATTTGTCTTGGGAGGGCCCAACGAACCTTCAAATGATTTCTTTCTCGTGGTTTCACAACTGGTTCCCTATAAACGCGTTGACCTTCTTGTCGAGGCCTTCAACCGGTGCGGGAAGAAGTTGCTTGTCATCGGCGACGGCCCCGCGAGGCGAAAACTTGAGCGAAGCGCCAAGTCAAACATTCGTTTCCTTGGCGCACAGTCCCGGAAAACAGTGGTGAGAGCTATGCAACAATGCACGGCCTTCGTATTTGCCGGTGAAGAAGATTTCGGGATCGTAATGGCGGAGGCGCAGGCATGCGGCAAACCGGTTATCGCTTTTGCTGGGGGCGGCGCGCAGGAGATTGTTCAACCCGGGGTGTCAGGAGTTCTATTCGAGGAGCAGGGCGCCGACTCTGTCCTTGACGCTGTTGAGCGGTTCGACCCGCGTTGCTTCGATGCTCCCACAATTCGTTCGTTAGCGCTTCGGTTCGGACGTGAACGGTTCCAGAGGGAATTCTCCTCTTTTTTGCGATCGATAATCCACAATCCAGCCTCGCTTGAATGCCACGAGAAGTCGTCCGGTTGTCTCGATCCTTCCGCAGTGGCAGCCGGGTGTTGAGAAAAAGGCTATCGGAGGACTCTTTGGCGCGTGCAATAGGACGCATTTGCGGAGTGGGCGTAATCATCATCATGGGCGCGTTCATGTCGGGCTGTACCGCCCACCAACAACCGTCGGGTACCGAGACCGTGCTGGCGAATGTCGCAAAAGATATTGCCATTCCGCTTGAGGCCGAAAATCAGAAGAATCCAGTACCCCTAAACCTGGAATCCGTACGTGCCGGAAAACAGGTCTTCGAGCAATCCTGCGCTCTATGCCATGGAGTGGATGGGCATGGCAAAACGACGCTGGGCCAGGCGATGTACCCTCCTGCCATGGACTTGACTTCTCCACACGTTCAGCATTGGAACGACGCCGACATGTTCTGGATCATACAGAATGGAGTACGTTTGACTGGCATGCCCTCCTGGAAGGCAACTCTAACCGAGCCGGAAACTTGGGAACTTGTTAACTTTCTTCACGACCTGCCGCGCCTTGATGCGGCAAAGAACGAAGCGGAATCACCTGCATCCTCACCAACGCTTCAAAGACAGACGAACGAAGGGTTAGTTAGATATGGAAAAATTCTGTACCGTCAAGAGGGCTGCTTTATGTGCCATCGGCTCGATGGGGAAGGCGGCAAGGTCGGGCCGGATTTGAGCGTAGAAGGAACCCGAGGCCGCAGCAAGGCT
>JAJYJL010000483.1 GCA_021789565.1 Acidobacteriota bacterium | reverse complement strand
ATCGCCAGTCCGTGATGACCAATGTCCGAAGGTCCGCCAGCGCATACCCAATTATTCGCGCCTCCTCCGTGACAAAGGGATCGACATAACTCATCACCAGATGGCGCAGGGTTCGATAAAGGGGCTTGCGGCCCTGGAGGCTGAAGTCGCGGGACTGTCCGACGGCTCCCCAGCGGCCACGCTGGCGGAAAGCAAACACCACGTGGTCCAGGCGGTCTCTGGATTCCATGTCCAGAAGCAGCGGTGGGTATCCGTGCTGTTCCAGGATGGTGGCCGCTACGAAAGCCGCCTCGAGGCAGTGGGCTGTTGTGCGCCTCAGCGTGCCACGGAAACTTCGCAGCGTTTCACCGTGCCTTTCTCGATTATAGGTGAACGTCCGAATAAATTTCTGCGCCTGGCGCGGGGTCCGGACTTCTTGAATGATCTCCCACTCTCTGCGCGTGAAGGCTTCGCGCGGAGGCGGTTCGTACGGCGACTCCAGTGTGATTTTTTGGCGGCGCAAGCGTTCTAGTCCACCGTTCCCCAGCGATCATACCAGAGCTGGAAGCAGAGAAGCGTCCAGAGGGCTTTGCGGTGGTCGGCGCGCGCTGTTGAATGTTCGCGGATCAAACGCTGAACATACGCGCTGTTGAAAAGCCCCTGACGCTTCAGTTTTCCTTCTTCCAGCGTTTCAGCCACCAGCGGCTGGAGTTCATTGCGGAGCCAGCTGGCGATCGGCACAGTGAATCCGCGTTTCTGCCGGTAAACGATCTTGTGAGGCAGCCACTTTTCGACGGCCTTCTTCAGAATGTACTTTTGCTTGAAACCCCGCATCTTGAGATTGGTCGGCAGACCGGCCGCAAACTCGATCAGGCGATGGTCCAGGAACGGCGTTCTCATTTCCAGCGAGCATGCCATGCTAGCGCGATCCACTTTGACCAGCAGGTTATCTTCAAGGTACATCCTGAAGTCCAGATAGAGCATTTCCGCCAGAACTTCATCAAACCGAGCGCCTTCCAAAACCCGAGGCAGAGGATTGAAAATGATGCTGCTCGGCGGACGCGGCCCGGTCCATTGCCGGGCAAAGAGCTGGTCAAGTTCGAGGGGCGAAAACATGCCGAACCACGTGTGATGGCGCACCGCCGGGAGCTTTTCTGCATGTGTCAGAAAGCGCCGGAGAAACAGTCCCTTGGGCACGGCGTTTGAAGAGACTGGCAAGAGTTCGCGCAAGCGGGCAAAGACCTGCCGCCGCAAAACCCCCGGTAGTTTCAGGTAGTATTCCGCTGCACGCGCTCCCAGATAGGTGGGATAGCCGCCAAACAATTCATCGCTGCCCTCCCCACTCAGGGCCACCTTGATGTGTTCCCGCGCAAAGCATGACAGGAGATAGGTTGGAATAATGGCCGGATCGGCCATAGGTTCATCCAGGTGTTTGACCAGGGTCGCTAACGCGCCCCGCATGCTCTGGTCATCAGCCGTCAACACGTGATGCCTGGTGTTGAAATGCCTGGCAACATAGGACGCGTACTCTCCTTCGTCAAAAGAGCGCTGGGGAAATGAGACTGAGAAGCTGTTGACGTTTCCGGGCGAAAGCTCGCTCATCGTGGCCACCACGGTGGAAGAGTCAATGCCACCGCTCAGAAAAACTCCCAGAGGCACGTCGCTGACCAGGCGTGATATCGAAGCCTCCTTCAACTTTTCGCGAAGCTCTTCACACGCCTCCTCTTCCTGCTTCCGGCTCATTGGCCCAAGTTCCGGCGGCCGTTGATAATCACGCAATCGCCAGTAACACTCAATGCGGGACGTCTGGCCCTCAATCAGCATCAGGTGCGCGGCGGGCAGTTTCCTGATGTCCGCATACACGGAGAGCGGCGTGGGAAAGTAACCGTAAAAGAAATATTGCGACAGGGCTTCGGGATCGAGCCGTCGGCTAACGCCGGGATGCTGCAGGATTGTTTTGATCTCCGACCCAAACACCAGGGTACCGTTTTGCAGCCAATAATAGAGCGGCTTTTCACCCGCCCGGTCGCGGGCCAGAACCAGCCGTTTTGCGCGCTCGTCCCACAGCGCGATGGCGAACATGCCGTTCAGTTCGCGCACGAAATCCGTCGCCTTTTCTTCATAGAGATGGGCGATAACTTCGCCGTCAGATTGCGTCCTAAACCGGTGGCCGCGTTCGACAAGGCCTTTGCGAAGCTCGCGGTAGTTATAAATTTCGCCGTTAAAAACCAGAGTGATCTCGCCGGTCTCGTTGGACAACGGCTGGTCGCCCGTTTTGAGGTCGATGATGCTCAGCCTTCGAATGGCCAGTGCCAGGTGGGGCCGCTCGAATTTCCCCGCGCTGTCCGGCCCTCGATGCTTGATCTGGGCGGACATTCGATCAATCAGATCAGGGATGTCAAGCGGTTTCAGGTCCAGGTTATGAATACCGCAAATGCCGCACATAGAACTTTATATTAGCGAGTTCCCCATCACGGAGTGGATTTCACTCAGTTTCCCTTTTCCGGCGGGCTGGTCACGTTTGGGCTGGCGGGTATCTCCCAGACGGAATACTGCCACCCGGTCCACATGGGATTCATAGCGTGAACTGCGTTGGCCAGTTGCGTCACCTGATCGTTCCGAACCAGCACCAGCATGGGTGTAGAACACCGTTTCGCCAACCAATCTTTTTCAGTCATCACCAGGGGCATCCCGTCGGTTGCCGCGGGTGCAAGGCGTTGGGCGAGCCGCCCTGCTATGGCTTCCTGCCTGATTCGCAGCCACTGGGTGACAATGTAGTTGCTGGTCAGTTCGTCCGCAGTCGATGAGATCAGGCCTACGGGCCTTCGCAGATAGAACGGCAGGCCGGTCCGGAAGTAATAATACCCGTAAATGGGTACATTTCTCTGCGGGCTTTCCAGAATGGTTTGTGCAAGAGAGCGGCTTGATTTTGCGGAAGCAAAGAGCTCCAACGGATGAAACCAGCGGACCAGCATGAGCGGAAAGCAGCATGCAACCAGCGCGAACATAATGCTTGTCGGGCTGTTCTTCCTGGCCCTCGCGCAGAGGTTTCGGCCAATAATTCCCAAGGCGGCCAGAATGACTCCGGTGTAGAGCATCGTGGGGCCCAGCAGCACAAGAACGTCGTGCGGCATTTTCCTCTCGAGCCTGCCGTGCGGAAACAGGAAGTGCTGAAAATGGGGGACGGCCGCAATGATGATTCCCAGTGCAATCAAGGTTGCAAAGCCGCCGGTCGCCCAGTCGGGAACCCGCCCTTCTTGTGCAGATTCCGGCCTCGTCCACACCTTTCCCATCAGAATGCTGAGCGGAACCATAGCCGGAAGAAAGTAGCCGGGGAGCTTGGACTGCGAGATTGAGAAAAAGACGAAAATGACGCCCACCCAGCTCAGAAGAAACAAAACCGGCGCCTGTTGTTGCTGTCGGAGTTCCCTCCACCGTTTGATCCGGTGAAACGCTGCATAGAGGAGGAAGAAGCCCCACGGTAAGAAGCCTGCCAGATAAATAATGAGATAGTAGTAGACGGGTCCAGCGCGATGCGAGTGCCCGGTTGCAAACCGCTCCAGGCTTTCCTGCCAGAAGGCGTATCCGGGAAAATCCGGGTGCTGCACCGACACGGCAATAAACCACGGCAGCGTTACTGCAAAGAACGTCGCCAGGCCCAGGACCCAGTTCAAATCTTTCAGCCGGGCGAGCTTTCCGCGCAAGGCCTGATAGGCTCCGATTGATAGCAATGGAAGTAGAAATCCCACAGGGCCCTTCGTCAGCGTTGCCAGGCCCATCGCGGCAAACAATAAGACGTCGAGCAGCTTCCGGCGTTCGGCACCGGCTTCCCGTAGCCAGTAACAGACCATTGCTCCGGTGACGAAAAAGGTCAACGTCATGTCAAAGATGACGTCGCGCGCAAACACGACTACCAGTGGTGAAGTTGCCAGGACAATTCCCGCGTAGAGTCCCGTTGAATTTTCAAACATCCGCCGCGCAAGAAACCAGGCCAGGAAAACCGTCAAAACCGCCGCCAGCGCTGAAGGGAAACGTGCGCTCGCCTCCGACAATCCTGCCACCTTGAATGACGAGGCCACCGCCCAGAAGAAGACCGGGGGCTTGTCCAAGTACGAAAAGTTGTTAAAGTGCGGAGTGATCCAATCGCCTTTGGACAGCATTTCCCGGGCTACTTCCGCGTTTCTTCCTTCATCGGGCTCGATCAGGGCCAGCCGTCCAATGCCTACAAAGAACATGCAGGCAGCCACTGCCAGCAGCAGGAAGAAATGGACGGCTGGAAACCCGCGACGGCCCACATTTGCCGGTCCAGTTGGCTTTAGATTTGAAGCGCTTTCAGTGTTTAAAGGTTCCACCATTTCCTACCCGTGCAGAGCCGGCCCTGCGGATGCTGCTGCATTACTTTTCCGCCGCCTCACCCGTGTGGACCCTGGGGTGCTCAGCGGATTCTCCTTCGATCAATTGCAGATTGGATTCGAAGGCGATGTGGTTCTTTTTCATCCAGCGCACAGCCCAGACGTCTTCAAGCCCTTTGACCAGCCGGCCCCACGTTCCGTATTTGGTCTCTCCAGCCAGCCGTGGATGATGCGATACCGGTACCTGCGTTACGCGGTAGCCGCGCATCTTGATCAGCGTAGGAAGGAATCGATGCATCCCTTTGTAGAGTTCCAATCCGTCCAGGCATTCGCGCCGATAGGCCTTCAGCGTGCAACCAGTGTCAATAATGTTGTCGCCCGTAACCCAGTTTCGAAAGCCGTTTCCGATGCGCGATGAAATGCGTTTCCAAAGGGTGTCTTTGCGCCGGGTACGAACGCCGCATACCACGTCCCAGTCTTTCAGCATTCCGGCCAGGCGGGGAATTTCCATGGGATCGTTCTGCAAGTCGGCGTCAATGGTTGCCACGACCTCGCCGCGCGCCAGGCGGAACCCCGCCGCCATTGCGGCCGTCTGTCCCATATTCTTGCGGAAATGAGCAATGCGAATCCGCGCGTCGTTTGCCTGGGCTTCCTTCAACAAGTCCAGAGTTCGGTCGCTACTACCGTCGTCAACAAAGAGGATTTCAACCGTGCCTTCCCACCCGGACATCGCCGCCGTGATGCGCGCTACGAGAGGGGCAATATTGTCCTCCTCGTTGTAAACCGGGATGACGATTGAAAGACTTTGCATCGCACTTTTTGTTTAGCAGCCGGAAAAAGCGGAGTTGAACTGAGGAGCCAAGCAGCTGAATCGTCGTGACTTCCGCGTCTCTGCCGCACAGCAGAAATTCTAGCATGCCCGTGAGTGCGGCCCTAAGAAATTACTGCCGCGCAATGCCCCAATATCATTGGACTTTGCTTTTCTGGAAGGGTTAAACTGCAATTTGGGTGGGGAGAACAAAACCAGCAGTTGTACCTTTGGATATAAGCTGGCGAAAGCCGCCGATCCTGTGGCGGCGGAGAGGTGTTTATGACCAATCCTAAGACCCGCATTGCAGCCTTGGTGATGACCATTGCCCTTGCCTTCAGCGGTTGCAGCCTTATCAAGAACTCCAGCGCTACAAACGATGAGGCCATCGTTTCCTCTATCCAATCCAAGCTTTTTCAGGACCCTGTTTTGAAGACGCGCGATGTCCGTGTGGTTTCGCAAAAGGGTGTTGTTGTCCTGTCAGGCACCGTGGGCAGCGATCAGGAAAAGTCTCAAGTTGAGCAACTTGCGCAAGGAACAGACGGCGTTAAACAAGTAATCGACCAACTGGCGGTCAACGGTTCTCAGCAAGCTGAGCAAGGTGCTTCGCAGGCCCCGGCACAGCCCGAACGCCGGGCCGCCCGGCGACGTTCGCGCGCCTATGCGGAGAATCAACCTGCACCTGAAGCGCCAGCTCCTGCGCCCGTTGTGCAGGCGCCCCCGGCTCCCGCACAAGCTCAGGAGGCTGCTCCTCCTCCCCAGCCTGTCGTGGTCAGCATTCCGGCGGGGACGGTGATTACGGTGCGCCTGGTTGATGGCATTGATTCGTCGGTCAACAAGGCCGGTGACGAGATTGCCGCCACCGTTGACTCGCCAATTTCTGACAACGGGCAGATCGTCATTCCCCGCTATGCTAAGGCGCGACTGCGGATCATCAGTGAGCGCAATGCCGGCCACATTCGAGGGCGGTCGGAAGTTCAGGTCAAACTGGTCAGCGTTACCGTGGACGGGCAAGCTTACAACGTCAGTAGCGGGATCTACCAGAAGATGGCGGCTGGCTCACGCGGCAAGCAAACGGCTGAACGAGCTGGTATCGGCGCCGCAGTAGGAGGCATTATTGGCGCCATTGCGGGCGGCGGCAAGGGCGCAGCCATCGGCGCGGGTGTTGGCGCAGGCGCAGGAACGGGAGTTCAGATGGCTACAAAAGCTCCTCCCGTAAGAATCCCGCCCGAGTCGAGAATTGGTTTCACATTGAGCCACCCGCTCAATGTGACCGTGAATCAGTAAAGTTTCCGGGGAGGGGGACGCCTCGGTCAAGTCCGGCGATCACTCCGTTCGTGGATGCGTACTGGATGGGGTTTCTCTGGTGCTCGCAATTCCTGAGGCG
>JAJYJL010000482.1:4660-6534 GCA_021789565.1 Acidobacteriota bacterium | reverse complement strand
TCCTGCTTATAACGTCAACAAATTCCGGGAGCCCGGCAAGCCATTCCATCCCAAAGAGGTAAAAGGGATCGGGTTTGTCGTTGAGATGGACGGGACCCGCGTCTATTACGCCGGTGACACGGACTTCATTCCTGAAATGAAATCCATCCACTGCGATATAGCCTTGTTGCCGGTGTCGGGAACTTATGTGATGACCGCCGAAGAAGCCGCTGAGGCAGTGCGGGCGCTCAATCCCAAAATTGCAGTTCCCATGCATTACGGAGCCATTGTAGGAAGCGACAAGGATGCGCAAGAATTCAAGGCGCTTGTAACCCATTGCGAAGTGCAGATCGTCTGAGGCTCTGAGGACACGCCTCTGTAGCGCACGGGACGGGCCTGCAAGCAGGAGCGCCGAGGTTCCTGGTGAAGGCGGGCAGGCACTTGCTCCGATTGCAGAAAGCAAAATGCCCGCCCGGCTTTGGCCAGTGTTCCGAAGCGCCTTATTGGGGTGTCTCACCCGGCGTTGCGGCGGGGTTGTCGCCGTTCGGTTCCTGCGGAGTCACCAGCTTGGGCGACTGGCAAAGAGTTTCGATTGGCTCCTCGGGTTTGAACTCAAATTTCTTAGGGGCGGGGCATCCCTCCGCTTTCCCGTAGTCGTAAAGAGTGGGTTTGTTTTTTTCTTCCTTGACGGCTTCCTTCCGGACGTTTTTGAGCTCCTCTTTCATTTCTCGGAAAGCCTGGGTATTGACGATGTAGTGGGACTTCTTGGGCAGAAACATGATTTCCTGCTCGCTATCGACCATGCGCGTGTAAAAAGGAGGGTGTGTGCGGAACCAACTGACACCGTTCACGTATCCTACCTTGGTTGCGATCTTGTCAAAGAAACGGATAAACCCGGTGGGATCGTAGTCGGAGTTCCAGGTATATTGAATGCCCAGTTGATCCGCTTGCAACTCGTATTCCCGGCTTACCCCCAGGAGGTTCAGACTGAGGACCAACCCCAGGCCGTAGAAGCCATACTGCAAGGCATAGTAAGTACCGATGCCCGCCACGCCCCCCGTGAACACAATCGCCGCGATTTGAGCGGCCTGGTACAGGATGCCGGCGACGGTGGCCTTCTTCATCAACTTGTGCGAATGCCGGGCTGTCACATGGGCAATCTCATGGGCGATCACCCCGGCCAGTTCGGCTTCGTCGTCCGTCGCTTCAAGCAGCCCGCGTTCGATAAAAAGATACCCGCCGGGCAACGCGAACGCGTTGATCTCCTTGGAATTGAGCACTGTGACATGCAGAGGAACACGCAGGTCAGAGTGGTGGGCGACCTGTTGCGCCACCGTGTTCACATAGTCGACGACGGCTTTATCCTTCACTTCCGGCGGCATCATGCCGGATTGCTTCATTTGTTTGATGGCTTCTTGGCCGGCTTTGATGTCGTCTTGCTGTCCCGAAGCGATCTCGCGAAATCCGATGTCTTTAATGTCTCCCCACTTGCGATTGTTGTAGGCTCCGGAGGCTATTCCCTGCTGGATTTGTTGAAGCTGGGCGGGCCATTGTTGGATCAGGGCAAGCTTAGCCAGGCGGTTTTGATAGGCCACCGGAATGGCGTTCTGGGCCAGCACCCTGGCTTGGCTTTCAAGAACCCGCAGTTGCTGGATTCGGCAGTGCATGGAGCGGCGCTCGCCATCGTTCAGGTTGGGGCCGCGGTTTTTCAGCTCTTTCTGGATTTGTTCTAATTCAGATTTGTATTGGTCAGCGTGGCCCTTGAATTGGTTGATGCAATAGTCTTCACCGTTCTGGAGGTGTTCTCGCGTCTGCTCAATCTGGCTGGTGCTGTAATGGAGATCTGGCGCGATTTCGAAAAGAGTGAGGTAATCCTTCTGGAGTTCTTTTTGGAG
>JAJYJL010000482.1:0-4650 GCA_021789565.1 Acidobacteriota bacterium | reverse complement strand
CTTTCGGCGCGGGCGCGCCCAGGCGCACTTGCCTGTGGCAAGCCGGCAGCAAGATCAGAAGTTCACAAAGGAATACAGCCACGCAAGCTCTTCGGTCGAGTCTCATGAGTCTCAGCCCTCCCTTCGGTATTTTGCCGAACGACCTGTTTCTTAACCTGTAATGGCTGTTATGAGGCCGGAATGCATCGAGGGCTTTTCTTCAAGGCGCATGGCGCTTGTGGAGCTTGCAACTCCTTTCTGCGCGCTCAGCACCTAGCCTTTCGGTGAGTGCGCATGGCCTTATGCCAGTCAGTTTCCAATGGGCTAAAAAATCTTCTGCCTAATTTTAGCACCATTCATGCTGAAGATGCAGCAAGCCCGTGGGCCTTGAGCAGCCCGTTTTCGTGTTTGCCGATGAGGGCGGATTTCTGCTGCTTGAGTGGACGCGGCCGGGCCATGGGAGTCTTTGCTTTCACTATTCCCGGCGGCAGGAAATCGGTTAAGATCATTTGGTGGTACCCGTTTAATTCCATGGTCGTGACTGAAATCTTTAAATCGATCCAAGGAGAGTCCACCTTTGCGGGCCTTCCTTGCACTTTTGTCCGCCTGACCGGATGCAACCTGCGTTGCCATTGGTGCGACACAGCTTACGCGTTCCACGGTGGCCGAAAAATGACTCTGGAAGAAGTCCTGGAGCAGGTGCGCCAGCTGGGGTGCCAACTGGTGGAAATGACGGGCGGGGAACCGCTGCTCCAAAAGGAAATTTATCCTTTAACTGAAATGCTACTTGCTGAAGGCTACCGGGTGCTGGTTGAAACGAGCGGCGAGCGGTTTATCGGTGATTTGGCGCCGGCGATTGTAAAGATTATGGACGTCAAGTGTCCCGGAAGCGGAGAGGGTGGAAAGTTTTGTTTTGACAATCTTGAAGCCTTGGATCGCAAAGACCAAGCCAAGTTTGTCATCCGGGATGAAGAGGACTACCGTTACGCGCGTGACTTCATAGCCGAGCATAATCTCACACAACGGGTGGATGAAATCATCTTTTCGCCTGTCTTCGGGAAATTGCCGCCTCAGCGGTTGGCCGAATGGATTCTCCGGGACGGCCTGGAAGTTCGGATGGGTTTGCAGATCCACAAGTTTATTTGGGACCCCGAAATGCACGGAGTTTAGAAGCCGTTCAAAAGAGTGCGGCGAAACGGGAGCATTTTTAGCCAGGAGAAGGATTTATACGGGCAGCATGGGAGAAGCAAGTAATGGCAGGCAGACGGCGGGAATGCGGCCCCTGGCCGTGGTGCTGGCCAGCGGCGGGATGGACAGTTGCGTCACGATTGCGATCGCAAACCTTGGCTACCGCCTGGCGCTTTTGCACGTGCGTTACGGACAACGGACCGAACAGAGAGAGCAAGAGGCGTTCAACGCCGTAGCCGATTTCTATGGCGTTCGCGACCGCATGGTTTGCCGTCTTGACCACTTGAAACAGATCGGCGGCTCAAGCCTTACGGACCCGACGGTGCCTGTTGAGTCTGCGAAGTTGGACCGTGAAGATATTCCGACAAGTTATGTGCCGTTTCGAAACGCGCACTTTCTCTCGATTGGCGTTTCCTGGGGCGAAGTGCTGGGGGCTCATAAGATTTTTATCGGCGCCGTCGCCGAGGACAGCTCGGGCTATCCCGATTGCCGTCCTGAATATTATGCCGCCTTCAATCGCCTGATCGAACTGGGGACACGACCTGAAACCAACCTCGAAATCGTGACCCCGGTTATTCAAATGCGCAAGAGCGAGATTGTGCGGAAAGGTGTGGAGCTTGGGGCGCCGCTCCAACTTACGTGGTCCTGCTATCAAGGCCATGATTTGGCATGCGGAGTGTGCGACAGTTGCGCCTTGCGCTTGAGGGCTTATGCGGAGGCGGGTTTGGAAGACCCCATTCCTTACCGGGTGCGTCCGGAATACGGCGGGCGGCCCAGGATTGCGAATTGACGCTGTCCAAAGTTGCTGATTCCGGAAGCGAAGAAATGTTGAGCCAGCCGCCGGTTGGCGCTAAAATTAAATTTGGTAGCCTGAGTTGAGGAGGATGCGATGAATTCTTTATCGGTGCGCAAACTGGCAGGACTTTTTGCAGTCCTAGCAGCTCTCGTGGTCAGCGTGCCAGGTTTTGCTCAGACGGGTGGCCTTACAGGAAAGGCCACCAAGCAGGATGGTACTTTGTGCGTCAAGTGCCAGATCACTATTGTGCGTCAGGAAATTCACAGCGTCTATAAAACAAAGACGAACAAGAAAGGCGAATACGTTTATATCGGCTTGCCCTTTGGCGTTTATAAGATCACCCTTGCAGACCCCAACGGGAAGCCTCTTTTCTATATTATGAAGCAGGTCGCATTGGGTGACCCGACGGAAGCGGATTTCGATCTTCCCAAGCTGCAGGCTACTCAGAAGCAGGAGCAGCAGGAGGAAGCAAAACACAACCCGGAATTAGCCAAGCAACTGGCGGAGCAGGCGAAGCAGCAAGCTGAGGCGAAAAAGGCCGCGCAGGAGTTTGCGGGGCTCAAGACGTTTTTCGACCAGGGCAACACCCTCACCCAGCAGAAGGATTACAAAGGCGCTGCTGCCGCCTACGAAAAGGCGATTCCCTTTGCGAAAGGCAAGAACCTTCCTGTTGTGTTGATGGCCCTGGCGGGCGCTTATCAAAGTGCCCATGAGTACCAGCAATCTCTCGAAACCTATCAGAAAGCCGCTGCGCTTACTCCGGACGATGCGAGCCTTCACAATAATCTCGGGACGTTGTACTCCGACATGCACAAGTTTCCTGAATCGCAGGCAGAGTTCGAAAAGGCGGCTCAGTTGGACCCGGCGAACGCTTCTCGTTATTACTTCAATATCGGCGCGATCATGTACAACGCGGGAAAGATGGATGCGGCCGCCGCCGCGTTCAAGAAAGTGATCCAGCTTGAGCCCAAGAACGCCGTGGCATACTACCAGGAAGGTCAGGCTCTGATGGGCAAGGTTACGATGACGCCCCAAGGGAAAGTAGTTGCGCCCCCGGGGACGATCGAAGCTTTTCAAACATATTTAAAGCTCGATCCGAACGGTCCGTACGCGGCCATCGCGCAGCAGATGATTGCGACCCTCAACGGGAGCGTCCAAACGCAGTACAAGAAGAGGTGAGTGAACGGGCTTGCCTTTTGGAGATGAGGCCCCGCCATCAGATGAAGGCGGGGCTTTCTATGAGATTCCGCCTTTGTATATCGGGGGTTGTTCTGTTGGCTGTGCTCTTGGGAGCGCCAGTCGCTAACTCCGACACCATCTATCAGGTGAATCCGCAGGGAAGGGAAGTCATCCTGCAGCGAGGGGCCATTGTTGTCAGGGAAGACTCCTCGATCCTGGTTTACAAACACTTTGATTTGCAGCAACGGCGGGTTGAAAAGGTTCAGTTGAGTCGCGGGAGCCTGCCGTACATCGTTGTTCGGAGCACTCCTCAGGATCGGCAGCGCATTGTCGGGCAGTGGAAGCTCTTCGGCTATACGGCGACGGTTACGGACACAAGCGGAAAGACCACGCGGGTGTTTGATTCCTACATCGATTTTTTCCCGTCTGCGGGGGAAGGTTCGTTCCTCGAAGCAGTTCCTGCGGTGACGTCATTTAATCTCCTGCTGCAAGGGGGCGGAGCGGATAGCGTCCAGTTCTCGCAAATCGCCGAGGCGCAGATTCACGGCGCTGTCGTTAAGTTGCGCTTCAGGGACGGCCGAGTGGAAATCGGCAAGTTTATTATCCCGACCAGCCAGCCAGCGGAGATTCGCTTCCTTGGCATTACCGATGCCTATGACCCTGCCAGCGCCGACGTGTTTGATTTCTCGCAGCTGCTTTCCCATTTGAAGGACATTCGTTTTGTGCCTTAGCAGATTGCTCAAAAACTTGTGGCACGCGCCATTCCGAGTACCCAAAGGGCGGCGACGAATACCGTTTTCCAATGTTTCCCGATCTCGATTCCCCGCAGTCCTCGACAGCATTTTTCGGCAGTCTGCTCGAGGAGGGTAAGATGGCAAGGCGGGTGCTCCTCTTGCGGTCTTCCTCAAGGATCACCAAGAAATCTCTTGTATTTTAACTTGCTGAATGCTTGTATCTCGTAGGGTTTGATTTGCTGGTGAGTTTCCCGCCCGCGAGCTTGTAAGCATGCAGCGGCCCTGCCGCTTCTTCGGGGCGGCTACGAAAAGGAAATTGATTCACAACGGAGGCTTGAGCAAGGTTAAGCCTGTTGTTCATAAGACCAAACGCAAATGGCGGCTGCCTCTTCAGAGATCGGAGCAACTCACGCCTCTTTCTTCGGGGGCGACCACTGGCATACAGTCTTCGCCTGCTTTCTCGGCTGGACGCTAGATGCGTTTGATTTTTTCGTCGTTGTATTCCTGGTTGGATCTCTCGCAGACAGCTTCCGGGTTTCCAAGGCCGACATCATTTGGACGCTGACGGTCACCTTGGCCACGCGGCCCGCGGGAGCGTTTCTGTTCGGTCTTTTCGCGGACCGGTATGGACGCCGCGCCACCCTTAGCGCCAATGTCGCGTTCTATTCCGTGATTGAAGTCCTCTGTGGTTTTGCGCCTTCCTTTGCCGTCTTCATCATCTTGCGCGGCCTGTATGGTCTGGGGATGGGCGGCGAGTGGGGAATTGGGGCCTCG
>JAJYJL010000481.1 GCA_021789565.1 Acidobacteriota bacterium | reverse complement strand
GCTTCGACTTCGCCTTTGTCGCGGCGCCACACCAGCGGCTGGCTTCCTGGATTGACAGGGCCGGGCGCGAGCGTGACGGGCCGAAAGCCGGGCGAGCGGTCATCGACCTCTCCTCCAGCGTTTCGCAGCCGGCAACCGCTTCCCTGCGGGCTCCTTTCCTCGATGGCCCTTCAACCGCCGCCCAGGATTCAGGCATGCGCAGGGGGCTTCGCATCCTTACCGCGCCGCACGCAGCGACCCTGATGATCAGCGCCCTGGTGTCGCGATTGGCCGCGCGGTTCCAGGTGCGCAGCGCGGTGGCGCAGATCTTCAGCCCGGCTTCTGAAATGGGGCCGCGCGCCATCGATGAACTCCAGAAGCAGACGGTCAATCTGCTCAGCTTCCAGAAAGTGCCGCGCGAGGCGTTCGGCGCCCAGATCGCCTTCAACCTGCTGCCGCGCCTGGGAGCCGGCTACGAAAAGGCCGACGCGCTGGAGTCGCGCGTGCGCAACGAACTTGCGGCTTACCTCGGCGATAGTGCGCCGGTCCCTGCCGTGCGCCTGCTACAGGTTCCCGTGTTTTACTCCACTGCCGTTTCGCTCTACGCGGAAACCCGTGAACGCATCCCGCCTTCTGACCTGGTGATGGCGCTCGACGGCGCGCCCATCGCCATCCGCCGGACCTCTGAGAAGGCGCCGTCGCCGGCGGACGCGGCAGGCTCGAATGAAATTCTGGTGGACGCCATCCAGCCCGACGCGTCGCATCCGGAGGGAATCTGGCTCTGGGCCGTCGCGGACAACCTGCGGCTTGCGGCCGTCAACGCCGTGCAGATTGCGGAAGGGCTGCATCGCCAGCGCCAGCCGCTCCACCTGCTGAAATGAAACGCATCTCCCGCGCCACGGCCGCCGCGCTTGCGGCCTGCTCCGGTCTGCTGGCGGTCGCCTGTGGTTACCAGGTGGCCGGCACGGCATCGCGCCTGCCGCCCGACATCAAGACCATCGCCATCCCGGTGTTCACCAACAAGAGCACCCGCTTTCGGATTGAGCAGAGGGTGTCCGCGGCCGTCACGCGCGAGTTGATCGAGCGCACCCGCTTCCGCGTCACTCCCGACCCCGCAGGCGCCGACGCCGAACTGAAGGGAACCATCAACTCCGTGCGCTCCGGCGTCCTCACCTATGACCCCAACACCGGCCGTGCCACCGCCTTCCAGATCCAGGTGACGGCCGACGTCGAACTCATCGACCTGCACACCAGGAAGGTGGTGTTCTCCAACCCTCATTACCTCTTCCGCGAGCAGTACCAGGTGAGCCAGTACGCACCCGCGCTGTTCGAGGAGAGCGAGCCTGCGCTCAACCGCCTGTCGCGCGACTTCGCCCACACCCTGGTGACCGACATCATCGAGAATTTTTAACCCTCAGCGGCTACATTTTGCGAAATAATTTATGGGAATGTATTTTTTACGCACTGTGTCATAATCGGACACATTTTTGAAAAACGCTTTTTCTAGCATATTAAAATTTATTAAGTTATTTAATAATAACAACTTACATTTTCGTAAAAAATAGGCTGAAAATCCCATACGTCCCATTTTGGGCGGTTTTCAGTGTGATAGCCTACTTAAGCGTGTTTTTACAGTGGGGCCGGACGCTGGCAGGTTATTGAAAAAACAACCATCATGCTGAGCGAAGCGAAGCATCTGCTGTATCCTACTGCGAATGAATGAAGCAGATCCTTCACTTCGCTCAGGATGACGTAGCACAGGGAGTTTCTCAACAACCTGCCAGCGCCCTCATTCAAGCCAGGCCACGGCGCCCTTGTCGATTTCAGGAACAACCGCGCGAATCCGCCCGGCCCTCCGTTCAACATGAAGTTCCCGGACCTGCCCCAGGAACGGCAACACGAAGACCCTGCTTCCCGCGCTTTCCGGGAAGGTGATTTCGACGTTCCGTTCCGGGATCTGTTTCGAAATCTTCTTCGCCTCGAGCCCCTTGAAGTTGGCCAGGAAGACGTGGAGTTTGCCGTCAACCCGAGCCGTCTGGCCGACAACGAATGGAGACGCCACCACCTCTACGGCGGGCTCGAGATGGAGCGGTCCAACAACGTCTTTATCAAATTCGCGCCTGAGCGATTGGAATGTCCGGCCCCTGGCGTCCCCGCGAGTATTCGCCTGGTTGAATTCCGCGTTCAGGGCCTTCCAGTAGGCTTTGCCGGGGCACTCCGGAAGGTAGGCATACCTGGGGCTGGCCTCGCTCCTTGATTTTTGCTCCGCATTGCGGATTCCAAGGGTCTGGTGCAAGGGATTTGACGGGAGCGCCGCGCCGGTTTCGTCGCAATGCCCGGACTGCCCGGTGACGATCAAACTCCCTCCCGCCTTCGCATAGGATTCCAGCGCGGCAAGCTCGGTCGCGCTCAGGCAGCGTGCATTCGGCAGAGCGAGCGCCCGCCCGTGGAAATCCGCCAGCGTTCGCGGCGTAACGATCTGGAACTCACGGTGGGAATGCATCAGCAGACCCATCATCCCCATGTAGGAATCCAGAAACTCCTCGCAAAAGTAGTCCCGCGTACGCGGCGAAAAGTAGACACCCAGCGGTTGAACGGGCGTCCGCGTGTTATAGAACGTCTGGTCGTGCTGCTCGATCCAGGCAAAAATCTTCTTGCGCATGGCGATGTCGTTTGATCCGGACATCACGTGCCCGGCCACGTCCCAGCAATTCGTCCCGGCCATCAGTTGCGAAGCAAACAGGTTCTGCATCTCTTCGCCGGGGCTGATGCCTTTTGCGCCGTCCCAGGAATAGCTCAGCATCCAGGTGGGCTTTTCGCCGGCAAAGGCGCGGAAGCTGTACATGCCGATCATCCAGTGCAGCCAGTCGACGGCCGTCTTGTCCGATGCGCGGAAGCCTGCGCCTTCCCAATTGTATTCATGCGCGACGAGGTCGATCACGTCGTAGAGCTGATAGACGTCCGAGCCAAACCGCGGCGCCCAGAATTCGATGCCGGGATAAATTTCCGCGATGGTCACGGACTTCGGGTTGACGGATTTCATGTTCTCGCCGACTTCCTTCATGAAGTCGGTGATGGCCGTGATGCGGAAATCAACCCAGCGGCGAAAATTGGCGTCGGAGAAGTCACCCAGCTTCAACTGGGTCATGGCGTCGATTCCCGTCTGGCGCTTGAACTCCGCCACGGTATACTTGTCAAAACTCGGCCAGCTTGTCTCCCAGCCCTTGAAGTGCGTCATCCAGTAGGGAATGTCCACGTAGATGCCGTCAATGCCGGTGGCGGCAATTTGCCGAACGTGCTCCATATAAACCTTGCGCCACTCGGGGACAAAAGGAGTGACCCAAACGTCTTCGTCTCCGCGCGCGACCCAGAACGCCACGCCGCCCCCAAACAGCGCCGGTTCGCCGGTGATCTTCCTCTGCACCCAATCGGGATGGTCCTTGTAGAGGGAGTGCTTTACCTTGGCGGCATTGCCGGTGATGCATTCGAACCCGGCCACGTAAACAAAGGCATAATTCCCGATGGCGTGCGCCCTTTCAGCCACCGCCTTGATCGCCTTCAGCTTTTCCGTGGGGTCCAGAAAGCTCTCGTAGCGTCCCTCAACGTCATTGTCGGTCTCGATGCCGAAAACGTGCGTGCTCTCAACGTCCTCGATAATCTGGTCAACGGTGTCGCGGCGCAGTGAGTGCCCCGAGATGCGGACGTAATGCGTCCATGGCAATGGTTTCGACGCCCCGGAGACCTGGCCGCCCGCCATCCGCAGTGGTTTGCAAATGATAATGGCCATCCCGGCCATCTGTATCTGAAGGAACTCGCGTCGTGAAAGCATGGGACCCCTCCTTCTCGGCCACAAATCCTATCACCTTGCGGCTGTCTCTCAAAGCTGAATGCTGTGCCAGGCTGATTTCAAGATTTTCGATGCCCTCTCCAGGAGGAGAGGATGGAAGCGCGAGGCGGGAACCGAGTGAGCCTTGTTTGGGTGGCGGCGGGTTTACCCCGCCAGCAGAGGCCAGCTTTGCCCGGCTCGTCTATCATCACTGGCTACGGTCTGATTGTTTGCGAAGAGCCTTTGGCTGTATCCTATATGTCGCACACCATCTTGCAATCGGCGGGGCGCAGTGTTGCACTTAGAGAGCGCGTTTCGCGCACATTGCTGTCGGTGGTTCTTTCTTAGAGCCGACAATACAGAGAAGAGATTTTGAAATTTCAATTGCCAACTGAGGTGAAGCACAACTTAGACGGCTTTCGCTGCTTGGTCGAGCTCAATTCAAAGGCCAGTGAGAGTTTCTTTGAAGAGATCGAAATCGACATGGGGGCAGTTGCATGGCTTGATGCCGACATGTGCGCCGCTCTCGGCGCAATTCTCTATAGCCTTAGCGCGAATTTAAATGAAATTGATCTCACCAACGTAAGGCCGGATGTCGAGACCATCCTCTGTCGAAACGGCTTCCTTAGCCACTATGGAAGAGAGAAAATGCCGGACCGATACGGGACGACAATCCCTTACCAAAGGTTTGAAGTCAAAGACGACCGCTTTTTTGGGAGGTACATAGAGGATCAACTCATCCAGCGCTCCGAGATGCCCTCTATGTCGCCTGGCCTTGAGAAGAAATTCAGAGAAAGTGTGTTCGAGATATTCAGCAACGCCGTAATCCACTCTCAGACTAAGATGGGTATATTTAGTTGCGGCCAGTTTTTTCGCAGGAGACAAAAACTAGTTTTCACAGTGGCGGATCTCGGAGTCGGAATTCTTCGAAATGTTGAGGAGGGAACCGGCCAGGCTATGAGCCCTGCCGCAGCCATTTCATGGGCAACGGAAGGAACGAATACGACAAAGAAGGGGCGTATCCCTGGGGGCTTGGGACTTAAGTTGTTACGCGAGTTTATCACCCTGAATGAAGGTTTTATGCGCATCGTGTCAGATGCCGGGTATTGGGTGCTTTCAAACGGGGAAGTTGAGACCGACCATTTCGACAAACCATTCCCAGGAACTGTGGTAAATATAGAGATCAACACCTTAGATAAAAATTCGTATGTATTGAAGTCTGAGCTAACAGAATCCGACATCTTCTAGCATGGCGAAAGAGGTTACCAGAATGAGCGAGGGCGTTAGTCTTTCAGTTTTAGAGATTGTTGGAAGCCCTCTTTGTGTTGCGTCCGACGACGGGCAGCGGGTGCATGACCGCGTCTCAGCCGCTTTGAAAGATAAGCGGAAAGTCACGCTCTCGTTTCTTAACATCACAAGCATAACGTCTGCCTTTTTAAACGCCGCCATCGGCCAGCTATATGGGGAGTTCTCTGAGGATGACATTCGTCGTGGCCTGCAAGTCGCGGATATGGTTCAAGATGACTTGGCACTTTTGAAGCGGGTTGTAGAAACTGCCAAGGCATATTTCAAGGATCGGGAAGGGTTCAACCGTGCGGTCAACGGTGTGTTAGGCGACGAAGCCGATGCCAAGTAGCGTCCAAGACATCAGGTCGTATACTTTTTCAAACACAGATCGTCTGCTGTTTGACGCAAATGTGTGGATGTTTGTTTACGGGCCAACCAGACCTGGGGACAAGCGGGTGGCGATCTATTCTAGAGCTCTTGCAGACATTATCGCAGCGGGTAGCACTATCCACATTGATGTGCTGATCCTCTCGGAATTTATCAACAGATATGCCCGCTTGAAATACAATATTCTACGGGAGATTGGACAGGCTTCTAATGAGTTTAAAGAATTCCGAAACAGCGCTGATTTCAAGCCGATAGCGCAGGAAATTGCAGGCACTGTACGGCGCGTCCTGAGGGCTTGTGCCGTTACAGAGTCGGGCTTCGCAACATTCGATATTGGTTCTTTGCTTGACGAGTACGAAAAAGGTGAGGCGGACTTCAATGACCAGGTACTTGCAGAGCTATGTAAGAGCCAAGGACTCAGTTTTGTGACTCACGACGGTGACTTCAAGGGAGTTGGGCTTAGGCTTATCACCGCCAATGGTAGGCTGTTGAACTAGGATGTGCGTTCCGCTCTATGTAATTCAGCTTGCCGGTACGTTGCGGCTTTTCGGTTGATTTCAAGATCTGGAGCGGCAAGGCGCACACATACCTCATGCTGCCGTCGTACCTCTGGCAGACCCAGCCCTTTTAAAACCAGTAATGGGTAGCGAGCCGAGCTGTGGGTCCGCCCAAGGGATTCAATATTCCAGATTCAAGAAAAGGTGGCTGGTTACCGCAATTTTGCCCTCACGCTTGTCAATTCCCGTGTGAGTTCCTGCTTCTGCCGCACCACGCGCGTGAGGTTTGGAACGACCTCTCGCAGGGGCTTTGGTGCGTTAGTAATGGCTTTCTGCAACTCCGGCAGCATTGAGGGATTGCTGAGCGCGCTCACATAGAGATGGGTAATCCGCGCCAGGGCGGCCAACGCCTGGGGATCCAGCTTCTTTACGCCATCGGCAGTGGGCAGCGGCCCGCGATAGATTGCCAGTTCCCGCTGAATGGACGCCTGCCAATCCACACCGTCCGGCCCGATGCGCGCGAGCGCGTTTCGAAGCGTCGCCCGCTCACCGGCCGTGAGGTTTTTCT
>JAJYJL010000480.1 GCA_021789565.1 Acidobacteriota bacterium | reverse complement strand
CGCCCGATAGAAGTTGAGAAGTAATGCAGGTTCGATTCCCGGAGGACGAGCGGTTTCCGTCCTGGAAGATAACCTTCCTGGAATATTTTATCGCGGCGGCCTTTGTCGGTCTGCTCGTCGGCTACTGGCGCCTGCAGATCGGGCAGCACGCGCAACTGCTGGAGCAGGCAGAACACAATCGCATTCGTGAGCTCCCCGTTATTGCTCCGCGAGGCCGGATCCTTGACCGCGACGGGCGGGTCCTGGTTGACAACTTTCCCTCATTTACCATCCTGCTGAACCGCGAAAACATCGCGCTGCTGAGCAACGCTCACATTGAAAAAATCTCCAAAGCGCTCGGCCTGGATCCGGATGACGTCGAGGACCAGATCCAGCGCTCCGCACGGCTTCCGCGTTTTCAGCCGATCGTATTGAAGCAGTCAGCATCGTTACAGGATGTTGCCTACGTCGATGCACACCATTCGGAGTTTCCTGAGATCGACATCATCCAATCCCAGCAGCGCTTTTACCCCAAACACGGCGTAGCTGCGGCGGTTCTGGGTTACGTGGGAGAAGTATCCCAGGCGGACCTGACCAAACCGGGATCGAGTTACCGCGCTGGAGATCTGATCGGGAAATTCGGCATCGAGAAGGAATACAACTCCATCCTGCGGGGACGCGACGGGATGAACCGCGTGGTTGTCAACAGCCGCGGCCAGGAGGTTGGAACGCTCAGGACTGTTGATGCCTTGCCGGGCCACGATCTGAGGCTGACGCTTGACCTGAATCTCCAGTTAACAGCCGAAGCCGCCCTGGGAGACAAGGCCGGTGCTGTGGTGGCGCTGGATCCGCGCACGGGAGAAGTGCTGGCCATGGCCAGCCATCCGACATTTGATCCCAACGACTTCACGCATCACATCCCCGTGGATGTCTGGAAGCAGCTCACCACAGACCCGCAGCATCCGCTGATGAACAAAGCGATCCAGGCGCAGTTGGCTCCCGGATCCATTTTTAAAATCATCACGGGCGCAACAGCGCTGGAGACTGGAACCATTACGCCGGACTTTACTGTTCACTGCAACGGCCAGGTGACGATTTACGGGCATACCTATCACGATTGGACGTATTGGAAGGGTGAGGGAGGCCACGGCGCTGTAGATCTCCATCGGGGTATCGTCGTCTCCTGCGACGTTTACTTTTACACTTTGGGCAAAATGCTGGGTATCAACAAGATTGATTACTTTGCCGATCATCTGGGTCTGGGCCACAGGACGGGTATTGACCTACCCGACGAGGACACGGGCCTTATACCTTCACCAGACTGGGTTCGGAAGGTTTTCCACCATCCCTGGTGGCCTGGCGTAACCATGTCGGTGGCCATCGGGCAGGGAGCTGTCCAGGTTACACCTTTGCAGGTTGCCTACATGATCGGAGGCATAGCATCCGGCGGAATTTTTCCCCGGCCTCATCTGGCCTTCGCCCGGGAATTGGAGAATCTGGGCGTCGATCCGCCGGCGAATTCAACAATCCGCTTTCCGCTTCAAGAAAGTACCGTGGAAGCGGTAACGAACGGGATGTGGGGCGTGGTGAACGAGCCCGGAGGCACAGGTGCGGGCGCCCGATGCCAGGGCCTGACCGTGGCGGGCAAGACCGGGACCGCACAGGTGGTAAGTGTGGGGCTGCGGAAGGCCAGCCACAATGCGAACTATAGGAATAATGCCTGGTTTGTGGGCTACTCTCCCTCGCCGGATCCCGACATCGCTGTGGCTGTGCTGGTGATGCACGGCGAGGAATCCTCGGTGGCTGTGCCCATCGCGGCAGACGTTATCAAGGCCTACTACGAGGAGAATGAGAAGCGCCGGACTCCAGACCAGTTGGTGAGCCAGATCATAGGCAGGGTGCGGCCCGGCGCCGTGGTGCCAGAACAGTAAGAGTGAGCCTAAGCAATGCGGAATTCACTAAGTTTTCATGATTTCGACTGGGGCCTCTTCGGCCTGGTGCTCGCGATTGCCGGGGTGGGCCTCATCGAAATTTACAGCACCACTACCCAGACTCACCTCGCCGGCCAGTTTCAGAAGCAGATTTATTGGCTCCTGCTGGGATGTGCTCTGACGTTGATTGTGAGCCAGATTGACTATCACCTGGTCCTGGCCCATGTTCCCTGGCTCTACCTTCTCAGCCTGCTGGCTCTGGTTGCTGTCCTGGTTGTGGGGCCACGCCTGGCCGGTACCCACCGCTGGCTTCAGATCGGCGGGTTCACTTTACAAGTGTCAGAGCTGGTCAAGTTGGTTATAATACTAGCAGTGGCGGCCACATTCGCCAAAAGGCGAAGGAAGGCTTTCACTTGGGGAGAATTAGGCAAGCTGGGGCTCCTGGCTGGTGTGCCGGGAATCTTGGTGGCGATAGAGCCGGACCTCGGAACCGCACTCACCTACCTGCCGATCGTGGCAGTGGGGGCTTTTGTGGCGGGAATCCGTCGCCGGCAGGTTGTGGTTTTGGGACTGATAGGGTTATTAGCATTGCCGGTGGGCTGGTACGTGCTACGCCCTTACCAGCGCGAGCGGCTGGAAGCATTTGTACATCCCAAGCAGAACACCCAAGGCTCCAGCTACCAGGTAACTCAGACGAAGATTGCCATTGGCTCGGGTGGCTTGTGGGGAAGAGGGCTGGGTAACGGGACGCAAAGCCAGCTCGGATTTATCCCGGTTTCCCACGCAGATGCCATCTTTGCCGCGTTTGCCGAAGAGCGAGGTTTTATCGGTACGCTGGCGGTATTTCTGCTTTATGTTATTCTGCTGCTGCGTTTGCTTGAGGCCGCGCGGACGGCAGGTGACCAGGCGGGCAGCTTCCTCCTCATCGGTATAGCGTCAGTTTTGTTTTTTCAAGTTGCTGTAAATGTGGGGATGATGATTGGTTGGTTTCCAATCACCGGCATCCCTTTGCCGCTCATGAGTGAGGGCGGGTCCTCGATGCTGTTTATTTTTCTGGCCCTCGGGCTCGTGATGAGCGTCAAGATGCAACGGTTTGTGAATTAGCTGAAGTTGTGAGCACGCGAAGTGACAGCAATTTCTAAATTGGGTCTTCGGACCCAGGTATTTTGGGGCGGCTTAAAGCAGCCGTATTTTTTGCAGGATAAGTGCCGGGCACACACGCCCACGGCGCACGGTCTTGCCGATGGGTTCCAGACGGAACTCTGCGGTGATAGGCCATGCGCAGGCTCTGAAAGAGAAGGCGTGTGCGGCCGGACAGGGGGCAATCGAAGTTGATCTCCGCGTTTGCGGATTGATCCTTACTGATTCCCCGACAAAAAGGAGTTTCCATGAATAAGGAGATGTTTATTTCATCGTCTCCGCACGAGACGAAGGTCGCAGTGTGCGAAGACGGTCAACTGGTAGAAGTTTATTTTGAACGCGACACCGACGTAGGCCTGGTTGGCGGTATTTACAAGGGGCGCGTCAACCGGGTGCTTCCCGGGATGCAGTCGGCGTTTGTCGATATCGGGCTTGAGCGGGATGCATTTCTCTACGTTTCTGATTTCTCGCTCCAGGATCAGGATGAGTTTGAAGGTGTCCTGGATGAAGCGCAGGCGCGGCCAGCGACGATCGAAGTTGAACCCAAAGTCGCACCTCCGGAAACAAGAATGGAAGTGGCTCCCGAAAGGCGTGAAGCCGCCGGAATAGTGGAAGAAGCTGCGCCGGCGGAAGCCGTTGCTCCGGCTGTTACCGAACCCGCCGTCCCGCAGCCGTCCGGAACGCGCCCATCCAGCCCCGCCGGAGAATCTTCGGATGAAGGCAAGGATTTTCATCGCCGCTCGCATCGTGGCCGTCGCCGTCGTGGCCGGCACGGGCGCGGAGGCTTCGACCGCCGCCATGAGCGGCATGCTGAGCAGCAGCCCGTCGCTCCGAAACCCGAGCCCTCTGCAAAGCCCGAGGATTTTGAAATTCTGCCCGGCGAGTCCCTGGCAAAATACAGACATTCAAGCGGAGAAGAATCGGCAGCGCCCGACGCCCCACTGCAGACGTGGGCCGACGACTCAAACTCGGAGGTCGCTGCCACTCCTGAGATATCTCAGAACCAATCTTTCGGATATGAAGCCCGGCCATCCTACGAATTGAAGGGTGAAGAAGCGTCAGCGGAAATGGAGAGCGAAGATTGGGCCGAAATCGGCGAAGAGCAGGCGCAGACGACCTCTGCGCCGTTCGTGGCCCCGGTTCCGACGCTTTCTTCCCTTACCGACGAATCGGCCAGCGAAAGCTCAACGGAAGCGCCAAATCTCAAGGCTGAAGCGACATCCGAAACGGAAAATTCTCCAGAAAGCGCGAGCGCGCCCGGGTTCGAAACTGAAGCTGAGGAATTTCGGGAAGAAGAATCCATATCAACCGAATCGGACGATGATTCACAACCAGAACTATCGGCAGCG
Organism: Acidobacteriota bacterium; assembly: GCA_021789565.1. Next base: position 2,167 of record JAJYJL010000480.1, on the reverse strand, counting down.
TCAGAAGAGGATTCCGAGGCAGATGAGGGTGCCGACGCAGAGGGGCCGCCAACTGCAGGGTCCGAAGGAACGGGTGAACCTTCTGAGCGGTCTTACACCCTCCGCGAGCCTCACGGGCGCCCGCACTTTGCGCCGCGCCGTGGACGCCGTGGACGCCGCCGGTCAAGCAGGCAACCACGCCGGAATGGTGGCCGTGAGCGCGAGTCGACGACGCGCCCGAGCGGCCCGCAGCAGGGGTTGCAGATTTCCGAACTTCTCAAAGAGGGCCAGGAAATCATTGTCCAGATCGCCAAGGAACCGCTGGGAACCAAGGGCGCCCGGATCACTTCTCACGTGGCCCTGCCGGGACGATATGTGGTCTACATGCCGACCATCACACACATCGGGGTCTCGCGCAAGATCGCGTCGGAGCAGGAACGGCTCCGGCTGCGAAACATTGTGCTGGAGCATAAGGGCGCTTTGACTGGTGGATTTATCGTCCGCACCGCCGGCGAAGGCCACTCGGACGAAGAAATCAAGGCCGACCTGAGATTTCTGACAAATCTGTGGAATGACGTCCGCACGCGCGCGGAACAGGTGAAGGCCCCGGTGCTGCTGTACCGGGATCTCGACCTGGCCCAACGCCTGATGCGCGACCTCGTGACTCCTGACTTCAAGTCCATCTGGCTGGATAACGAGGCCGATTACGAGCGTGTCGTCGAGTTTGTCAACCGCCTGCAGCCGTCGCTGGTAGGATGCGCGAAGCTTCACACCAAGCTGACCTCGCTGTTTGATGAACACGGAATCGAAGAGGAGATTGCAAAGGCCCTCAAGCCGAAAGTGTGGTTGAAATCCGGCGGCTATATCGTAATTAACCAGACCGAGGCGCTGGTGGCCATTGACGTCAACACCGGTAAGTACGTCGGCAAGACTAACCGGCTTGAGGATACGATCGTCAAGACCAATATCGACGCGGTCAAGGAGATCGTGCGCCAGATTCGGTTGCGAGATCTGGGCGGAATTATCGTGATCGATTTCATTGATATGGACGAGCGCCGCAACAGGAACAAAGTGGTGCAGGCGCTGGAGGAGGCGCTGCGCCGCGACCGCGCTCCGACCAAGGTGCTCTCCTTCAATGACTTCGGCCTTGTGGCAGTGACGCGCAAGCGCGTGAAGCAGTCACTCGAACGCACTCTTTGCGATCCCTGCGCTTACTGCAACGGGGCGGGCTGGGTTAAATCCGTCAGCACGGTCACCTACGAGATCATGGCCGAAGCTCGGAAGATGGCCAGTGAGATCGAGGGCAAGACAATGACGCTGCGGGTTAATCCGGAGGTCGCTCGAGAGCTCAAATCCAAAGACGGGGCGTTCATCCGTGAAATCGAAGCGATTACTCACAAGAACCTGATCGTCAAGAGCGATCCGACTGTCCATCAGGAACGCTTCGAAATCTTTTGAAGAGGCGTGCCCGGCACAATGGCTGGGTACTCCAGTAACTGCAAGGGCCTCAAGTCACGAGAACCCCGGGCACAACACCAGGTTGACCGGGGTTTTCTTTTTGGGGCTGCCCGGCCCTTCCATTCAGGCCCAGTCGCTTAGAGGCGGTTTAGTTCCCCGCCCCCGTGCCATCGTGTTTCATTAAACAGATACCTTCCAGCCCACGGAACGGGCGCCGCCACCAGACCCTGCAACCACTTTGGTCCCCGCAATAGGCCGCGTGCCACGGCCGCAATCGTGTAGCTTCGCCTCACCGCTTGCGACAAGCCCTGTCCATAAATCAAGGCCGCGCGCTGCCCATCGAACCCCTCTGACAACGCCGTTGCGACCGCATGCGCCGCAAGTCTCCCGCTGTGGAGAGCCATTGATATTCCCTCGCCGGTGAAAGGATCGAGAAAACCCGATGCATCGCCCACCATCAGGGCACCGTTTTGCACTGCCTGGCGCCGCGCCAGATTCACGGGAGCTGTCGTCACAACTGGGGAGATCTGTGCTGCCCCGCGCAGTCTCTTTTTGAGCGAAGGCAGTTGTGACATTTGCACCAGCGATGCAGCGAAATCTTCCAGGCGCTTCATTCCGCATTCGCGAAACCGCTCGCCGTGCACCAGGCAGCAAACGTTACAAATGCCGTCCTCAACCGGGGCCAGCCCGCAATAGCCTCCGCGGAAGAAATACATCTCAACGCTTTTGC
>JAJYJL010000479.1 GCA_021789565.1 Acidobacteriota bacterium | reverse complement strand
ATTTCAATAATGCGCGGGTTGCCCGCTCCTCCCAGCGCGCCGTAATAAAAGCGGCGCAGGTCAAGATTGCGCGGATCGTTCACAAGTTTTTTCAAGATGGCCAGTGAGCGTTCTCCGCCAAACCAGGCCAGCGTCTGCGCCGCAAAAGTGGCGGTGCGGTCGTCTTTGAGCGCATCCTGGAGTTTGGGGATGATGGCCGGCCCGGCCGCAAACGCCGCGCGATAGAGGTCTTCGCGCTCCGCCGGGTCCGGCGAGGTCAGCATGGCGTAAAGCTTGGCCGGGTCCCATTTTTCATTCAGCAGCCGGCTGCGTTCCTGCGCCACCGCGGCGGGCAGCGATTGCGAACGCAGCGCTGGCGGCAGCCCCAGAGCAATCGCCGCCAGCGCCAGCACGGCCGGGAGCCACGGCTTTCTGCACATCCATCGCGTGCTTGTCTTGCTAGGATTTTCCATTCAGCAGTTTCGGCAATTCCCGCAGGTCGTCAATCCTGATGTCGGGCGGCGCTTCATCGAGCGTCGGCGCGCCGAATCCGTAATTCACGCCGCAGGTCCAGGCGCCCGCGTTGCGCCCCGCCAGGACATCTGAGACGGAATCCCCGATCATCAGGGTCTGCGAGGCCGACGTCCCGGTTTCCTCCATCAGCCGGTGGAGGCCGAAGGGGTCGGGTTTCTTGGTTTCAAAACTGTTGCCGCCATAAATCTGCAAAAAGCGTTCTGCGAGGCCCAGCCCCGCCAGCATTTCGCGGCTGAAGTTCACCGGCTTGTTGGTCAGCACGGCCAGCTTGCGCCCGCCGAGTTCGGCCAGCGCTTCGCGAACGCCGGGATAGGTGGCAGTGTTGTCCAGCATGTGCCGGCGATAATGCTTCAGAAAAATCTCCGTTGCCTGCTCCACCAGTTCCGGGGTGGAATCAGCGCCCAGCGCCCGGGTGATCAGGACCACCACGCCCTGCCCTATGTAGGATGCAATCCGCTCCACGCTGAGCGGCCTGCGGCCGATTTTTTCCAGCGTGGCGTTCACGCTGTTCGCCAGGTCGAGTTCGCTGTCCACCAGCGTGCCGTCCAGATCAAAAACCAGCAGCCCCATCTCGCCGAGGGCCGTTCGGGGTATGGCCATCCGTCAGTCACCTTCGCCTGCGGGCGGATCGATTTCCTCTCCCACTTCAATCGCCCGCAAGGCAAGAGCGGCGTCCTCCGCGGGAATGGGATTGTAGTAAAAGCTTTCCGAATCAAAATGGCCCGTGTCAGCCTCAATCTCGGGATAAATCTCGAGGTGCCAGTGGAAGTCGTCCCTCACCGTTTTCCAGCGATCCGGATCGGCTTCCGTGGCGGCCAGGTTGGGCTCCGTGTGCAGCACCAGCCGCAGCCTGTCGGAAATTTTCTCGACCCGCAGCAGGGCCATCTTCAGGAACTTTGCCAGCCGAAGCACGCGCCCCTCGCCGGCCATGTCCCGCTCAAACGACGAGTTGTGTTCCGCCGGCAGCACGCAGATTTCATAAGGGAAGCGCGAGGCATACGGGCACAGGCAGACAAAATCATGGCTCCGGTCAACCAACCGCGAGCCCGTCTGGATTTCCTGATAAAGGACGTCGCAGTAGAGGCACCGCTCCTTGCGCTGGAAGTGGGACAGGCTCCAGCGGAGTTCGCGCTCGACCAGCGTGGGAAGCACCGGAATGGCCAGGATTTGCGAGTGGCCGTGCTCCTCGGCGGCGGGACGCGCCCGGCCCTGGTCCTTGAAGAGCGAGACGTAACGGAAGCGCGGGTCCTGCTTCAAGTCGCAAATCCGGTCGCGGCAGATTTCCAGCACGCAGGCAATGTGCTCGGGGGAAAGCGCGGCCAGCGTCTTCCCGTGCTGGTTACTCTCCACCACGATTTCGTGCGCGCCCAGGGCGTTCATGCGGTCATACAGGCCTTCAGCCTCCCGGTTCAGGCCGCCCTCCACGCGGAACAAGGGGGCCCGGTCGTGAAAAACCCGGACGTCCCACTTGCCGCTGGCGTCCTTGTGTTCGCGGATCGCCGGGGGCGTAAACCCTTCGTTCCCCGGGCAGAAAGGACACAACTCCGCCGAGTCCAGCGCGTCGGGCATAGCGGGACGCTCGCCGGTGATCACCCACCGCCGCCAAACGGGATCCAGTCGCAGTACAGGCATGGTCCATCCTTGGAGCAAGCTGTGCGTTCTTCCGCCGGGGTTGCGCCAGGCGCCCGGCCTGCAGGGCCCGGCAACACCGCAGGCACTGTTTCCTATTCTAGCCCGAACCGGCTACGCGTGGGTCGCACATACGTTCCGCAGTTTTGAATGGATGAGGCACATCCCCGTGCCGGGAGGATGCCCAGTGAGGTCCTTGCCCTCTGCTGTGGGGAGAGGGTGGTCGCGTCCCGCAAGGCGGGACCGGGTGAGAGGTCTGTTCGCGAGAGCCACGGACGGCGGAAACTGCCCCCTCAGCATGTAGTGAGGACCGCCGGTTTTGCGGTCCCCGTTCTCATTAGAAATGCAAACGCCTGGCGGGCCGGATTATGGCTTTGTGGCATAGTCCCAATCGGCAAATCGCCAATCTACTGGTGGATCAGCCGCACGGGAATGGCCGAGCCTCCCGATCCCATCACGACGTTGCCACTGCCCCCGGCGCCCGCAAGGCTTCCGCCACTGGGGCAAGGCACCACTGCGAGAACGTAGGCGTAAACCGTTCCCTTCGGGTTCCCCTGTGCTGCTACGTTGCGCAGGAAAAGGTTGAGGAAGCCGGCAACCGTGACCGTATTTTGACCCGACGAGATGATGCCGTCGTAGATCGGCACCGTCGCCACGGAATCGGAGTCGGTGAACGAAATCGGCTGGCTGCCTCCGGGGCTATACGGGTTGTTCAAGCCCGGCATGAGGGCGGGAGGGTAGACCGGCAGCGCAGGCATCGCGCTGGCGTCTGAGGGCGTCGTACAATTGTTGCTGCTACCCTGAACGTAATCCTGGCCGCAGCTCGAGCTGCCGCCGCTCTGGGTGTCCTGGTGAATCAGGCAATCCACTCCCTGATAGGTTGGACCGGCCATATTCCCAGGGTTGCTCTGCAGGGTGGTGTTCAGTTGGAACGTTCCGCCGCAGACCAAGGGGGTCTGGTTGCAGCAGGAGATGTTGGCGCTGTAAAGGGCGGCGCTGCCCGTGCCCCCTTGCCCCGTGCCGGAACTGGCACACGACGGGCAGACGCTGGGGGAATTGGAGTCTGGGGGAATGTAGGCGGCGTAATATTGCCCGGGAGAGGCCGCGCCGCTTGGCGCCCCAGGCTTCAGCATGTAGGGTTCTCCGAGCGCCCCATTGGGATAATTTACCGGACGCGCCACCACGCCGTTTTCGACAAAGGGTCCGGCTCCGTTCGCGCAGTTCGGGTTGCTCTCTGACGTATTGAACTCGTCGCAGTTCGGAAACAGCCACGGCTTTACGCATTTCTCGCCGACCGGCGCGCCGCCGGTCCCGGAAGGGTTGTAGGCTTCGGCCGTTGCCATTGCCGAGACGGAAGCGGTGTTGACACCGAAGATTTTCATGAAGAAGGTCGGCAGGGGATTATTATGGTTGGCGCCGTTGTACGTGCCCCGCCCCGCGATTACTTCAACCTGGGGGTCGCTGGTGGAGGTGGAGGGGAACGTGATATCAGCATCCGTGATGCCCGGACTCACACCCGCAATCAGGTTCTGATTTCCAACCAATTCGGCCCGCTGTTTGGCCAGCGCCAGGCACGCTCCGCTGAGGGTCCCACCGTCTCCGGTAACGCATCCCTGGTCGGTAAAAGCCCGCGCACCCGCCAGCGCCGCTGCGTCGGCGGCGCGCTGGGCCTGGCTCCGCGCCACATAAAGCGAGGCGAGATCCACAGCCAGGCCGGCCATCCCCAGAATGAAAATCATTCCCACAGCGGCAATGATGATGGCGCTGCCGCGGTCGCTTTTCGGCGGCGCGCACCTCTCTCGTTTTACTGACATTGATAGGGCTCCTCTCAGGATAAATTCGCCATCGTGGCATCGGTCTCAATTGCGATTGTGGACGCTATCAGGGCAGACGGGACCATTAGTTTGATCACATGGTTGAAACCATAAGTCCAGCCGTAGGGATAGGTCAAAGTCACCTGGGTTTCCAAGAGAATCGTGCCGCTGGTGTCCACTATCGGAATGCACCTCTTGATCTCGAGGCCATAATTGACGCCCCCGGAAGTGGTGTAGTAAGTCGCCGTACAGGGTGTGGCCGGATCGTAGCTCATGCTCGAGCCGATAAATGAAGTGTCGACGCCTGCCTGTTGCAAATAGGTCGTCACATCATCTTTGATGGCCTGCACGGACGCCGGACTGCTTGTGCTCAAATCGGCGTGCGGCTGCGACGCGCCCAATCGCGCCCCTTCGCGGGCTGCGTTGGCGAGTTTTTGCTTCAGGTTGTAGGCCGTCCCAAAGTCCATTATGCCGCCGACCATGACCAGCAAGATCGGAACGAGGAGAGCCAACTCGACCAACTCGGACCCTTCGGTTCGCAGCCACCCCATTGTTTGAAACTGCCCTGAGCCTGCGCAGGCGCGACGGAAGACAGGAAGCCGCTGGCGCAGAAATGTGCAAGTCCTGCTCAAGAGGCCGTTTCCTTGCTCGTTTCCCGCTGCCGGGCGTTCTTCTGAATTTGTTGTCATCCTGTACAATCCTCCTTGGGCTTCCTTTTTACAGCACGCTGCGAAGGAGCACAATCGTACAGAGGTACCATTACGGAAGTACCTATAGCCGGCGCTGTTTATTGTAACGTTAATGGCTGCGTTGCTTTCGCTCCAGGCTCTTCGGGTATATGCGGAGCGCGCTGCTTTGTGACTGAGTGGGCTTGGAATCCATCTGTCCCATGAATATGTCTAGACCCCCTGTATTTACTGGGGACTAATAGGTCTTCAGCTTTGGCCTTCGAGCCACGGCTGAAAGGAAAAAGCCGAACAGCAGGTCCCGAAGGCCGTATACGATTAGTTACCCGCAATCAGATAACTGGAACTGTGGTCCTATTGCGACGAACGTCACCTCCAGGTCAGAATTGTTTGTTGTGAAGCGCTCAGATTGGCTAACGACAGTTAGACGACGGACCCTTTCCCAGTTTTCGCGAGGAGGACCATGCGAGGCGCGGGGGTCTTTGCGGCGGCGCGCCCCGAGGGCGGGTGGCGGAGATATTGGCTTTGTAGTGTCTGCGTTCTCGCGAAGCGAGAGGCCCTGATTGATGTTCATGTCCGCCGGTGCGCTGTGATCATTGGCGTCGCTTGTTGCGGGGCGGTTGTGACACCACCTCATTCTAGCCCCACTCAGCTTCGCCGGTCGCAGACCCGGGTGCCGGCCTTCAGGGAGATGCGGCGTCAGATGCCTCATCAGCGCCGCTGCGATTCATAGCGGTCTCAGCCGCTGAAGCGGTGTACCGCAGGCCGCCCCGCCCTGCGGGATCTGCGGCGCTTGTCTGGACAAGAACGGTGGACCTCAGAATGCGGAGGGCCGCGCTCCGTTCGGGAAATGGTGATTTCAAGAACCTTCAGAGTTGAAGGAAAGCCCCATTTCATGGCCCACTTTCTGGATATACCGCCGGCCTTCATCGTATTCTTCCGCTGTTTTCAAGTGCTCCAGCATCAGCGGAGCGTCAACAGGCAGACTCAAAACGCCGCGCAGGTAGGCGCGGTAGTCCAACACGCCGTGGCCGGGGATCACTTCCAGCAGGCACACCTGGGAATAGCGCTTCCACTGCAAATCCTTGGCGTGGCAGGAAACAATCCAGGGGCTCAGCTTGCGGAAGCATTCCTCGATAACGGCGCGGTTGTGGTACATGCGTTCCGGGCTGTTGATGACGTTGCACACATCCAGATGGACGCCAAACGCTTTGCGGTCCACTTTGCGCAATAGCTGCAAATAATCGTCCGGCCCCGTGGGAAAAGTGAAGGGCATCATTTCAATGGAGAACTTGGTGCGGGTGGGCTTAACGGCATCGATAACGAGGCGGCAATTCTCCACAGTGGCCTCGATAAATTTATCGGTGATGTTTCCGGGATCGGGACCGTCCCACTGATGGGCATTGAAGGACCCCGCAATATCAACGCAGCACCGCGCGCCCAGCCTGTCCGCCAGCGCCAGCCGCTCCTCGACGTAGGAAAGGTTCTTGCGCCGCTTTGCCGGATCAGGATCAGCCATGTTCACCCACGCTCCAACCTCGGCCAGCGCCACATCGCGGGCGGCAAATTCCTTGATAATCGCCTTGATCCTGTCCGAATCGCTTGCCTTCACCTCGGGAGCGTATGCCGCGCGATAGCCCAGCCGCCGATGCTCCTCGGCCAGCTCGGCCGGGTCATCCGACTTCAGAAAAATGGGGCCTCCCAGCCGCAAATGGCGGGCGCCCGCCGCCGCGTTGGCCCACAAACGCGGACCGGCGCCAGCCACGGCCGCCACACCGCCGGCGTTCGCAAGAAAATCCCGTCGTGTCAGGTTTTTGCTCATGAGCTCCTCCCTTGTCAATGGCCCTATTTTGCCTGAGTTTTGCGATGCCAGACGAACTTTCTCGTAGTGCAGACGGTCCCATAGGTGGGATCACAGGTCACGGGGT
>JAJYJL010000478.1 GCA_021789565.1 Acidobacteriota bacterium | reverse complement strand
GAAGTCGCCGCGTTCGATGTAGCCTATCGTCTGGTAGTTGACTTGAAGAGCGTTGGCCAGCGCATTGCGGCTGAGGCCACGCTCGGCTCGCAGCACTGCAATCCGGTTATAGAGGGCCTGTCCGCTGCGCGCATCCGAACTTGAACCTAATTCCATAAACATATTGTTGTACTAGTACAATAATATGTCAAGCACTTTTTCATCCTCGGTCGAAAGCACTCCCTAATCTCCGCTTGATCCGCGGTCCACATCAGATTGCTTTTCGTAACAGTATCTTACAGTGGGTCCGGGGAGATTGGGGCCAGCCGAAGCCTATAACCCGGCGCGCCTGGCCAGGAGAAACATTCCTTCGTTATGGATGATCTGGATGTCATCGCCCTGGATCTGCGGCGAGAACGCCGCCCGGTCGCCTGGGATGGACTTTTCGATAAGCCTGCGAGTTTCCATGTAGCGCACGTCGCCTGGTTTCAGACCCGCGCGCAGCATCCATTGGTTAAAGGAGCGGCGCCGGCGCCTGAAAGACTGGGAAATGATTTCAAGATTGAACTTCTCAAACATCCTCAGGAACGTGGTGAGCCGTAGCGATCGTGTGTGGGATGGATCGCGAATGAATTCGATTCTGCTGTGAAGTTCGTACTTCTCTTCGCTTTCAGGTCCCAGGGTATCGTCAACAAAAACACGCCCCTCCGGCTTTGTCACGCGCAGCATTTCCTGCAGAACGAGTTCCGGCCTGGTGATGTGGTGGAAGGCGTACTGGCAGCTTACCAGGTCGAAGGTGCCATCCGCATAAGGAATCCTTTCCCCTTCGCCACAAATAAAGGCCGCGTTGCCGATCTGCTTCTCCACCTGGAATTGCCGCGCCAGCCGCAGCATCTGGGGAGTCAGGTCCATTCCGTATGCGTACCGGACTTTGGACGCCATCGCTAGGACTAGGGCGCCAGGTCCACAGGCGACGTCAAGAAGGTTGCTCTCAGGCTGAGGCTTCAGGAAGTCAACTTTCTCAATCACCACCTCAGGAGTGTCGCGCATTGCAAACTTTGAGAAGGCTTCCGCCGTGTTGGTAAATTGCTTCTGAACTGTTGTCAGATGTTTCTTCGACATAATCTTTCCTCGGCTCCCCGGTGCTTACCTCCCCTTCTGAATGTAATAGAATGCATTTTCTTTGGGAAGCACAAACCCGCGGGCCTGTCACCCGTTGGCTGTGAGTTGCGGCTTTCTGACTTTCGTCTGAGGACGGGCGGCGACGGTTGCTGTTTTGGGGGCTTCTTTTTCTCGCCCGAAAATGCAATCCTATGAAATGATTACTTTTGATGGGGAGGCTTCGGATGGCACTCGGGCGTGAGGATTTGAAATCAGCGTTGCAGGGGATCATCGGGTTTGGCGTAACGCCGTTCTGCGAAGACTTGAGCGTTGACATGGAAGCATTGCGCCAGAACGCGGCATATCTGGCCGAATACTGCGAAGTAGTGGTTCCGCTGGCCGGCAATGGTGAAATTTATGCGCTCTCGCCCGAGGAGCACAAGGCAATTGGAAAGGCTGTGGTGGAAGAGGTCCACGGCCGCAAGCCGGTGCTGGTGGGCGTGGGGCTTACCATGCCCATTGCTCGCGACCTGGCCCGCGCAGCTGAGGCTTACGGCGCCGATGGCGTTCTGGTGCTTCCCCCTTACTTTACGCACGCCAATGACGAAGGCCTGTTTGAATACTACCGATCGATCGCGCAGGCGACAAAGCTCGGGGTGATTCTTTTTCAGACCCACGCCGTCAATTTCAGTCCGTCACTGCTTCGCCGCCTGGCGGAAGTCCCGAACATTGTCGGGCTGAAAGACGAGCACGGGGATATGGATCAGTTCGTGCGTCAATGGGGCGCAGTGGGTGATCGCATGGCGCTGCTGTGCGGAGTGGGAGAAATCCTCGCTCCCAGCTATTTCGCCTTGGGCGTCAAAGCTTTTACCAGCGGCCTGGTCAACTTCATGCCGGAAACCTGCCGGAAGATTCTGGCCCGCCTGCAGGCCGGAGAACTTGAGGCCGCGGCACAGGTAATTGATCGGGAGACCATGGCGGTTTACGACCTTCGCGTCAAACGGCCCGGTTACAGAACGCTGGTGATCAAGGAGGCGATGAACCTCTGCGGATTGAACGCCGGGCGCGTCAGGCCACCGCTGGCTCCGCTTCCCGAATCGGACCGCCAGGCACTGCGCGCCCTTCTCACTGATCTCGGACTCTTGAAGGGCGAAGCTGCGCGCAGGTGAACGGGTTCCCGACGCCTTTTACTTCCTCGGCTGCCGGAAATGCTTTTTCTGTCCTGCTGAAAGGACTCCCGCTTCCCTCATGTTAAGAGCGTATTCCACATCAAAGATCCTTGAGCCTCGTTGTGTCCCGATCCCGGCCGGTCACTTCCAGATGGGTTGCGCGACGGGCCGGGACGATGAGCGACCCGTCCATCGCGTCTGGATCGCTGCGTTTGACATGGCGGTTTTCCAGGTGCGTAACCGGGACTGGGCGGCGTTTATGGAAGGCACTGGCCAACCTGCCCCGCCAGAATGGGGGAATCCGGACTTTAATCATCCTGACCAGCCGGTGGTGGCGGTAAACTGGATTGAGGCTGACCACTATTGCCGATGGCTCAGCCAGTTGACTGGCCGGAGGTACCGTTTGCCTACCGAGGCGGAGTGGGAAAAAGCCGCGAAAGGCGGGCGCGAGAACGCGCTTTACGCCTGGGGCGATGAGACGCCGGAAAGTTGCGACGAGTACGTTCGCCGCTGGAAGCGGAACGTCTCCGGACCGTTGCCGGTTGGCCAGGCCTCGCCCAATCCTTTTGGCCTCTACGACCTCTGCGAAAACGTTCATGAGTGGTGTAGCGACTGGTATTCACGGGACTATTACGTTAGTTCGCCGGAGCGCAATCCCTCGGGCCCACCATCTGGTGAGCGGCGGGCATCGCGCGGCGGTGCCTGGCGGCATCACGTCAAAGTGAGCCGTTGTGCCGCGCGGTCCAGCATTCCCCCCGCCTTCCAGTACGCGGATTACGGTTTTCGATTGGCCCGCGACGTCTGATCCGCCAGGCTTAGGAAAGGAGGTTTCCAATGCCTGAGTTACGCCATAACGTCCTGACCCGCGAATGGGTCATCATCGCCACCGAGCGCGCCAGGCGCCCGCACGAGTTTGCCAGGAAGAACGGCGGAAAAAGGGTTAATCCTCCCTACGTCCCCTCGTGCCCATTCTGCCCTGGAAACGAGGAGATGACGCCCCCGGCAACGCTGGTTATTCCCGGAAATACTTCCTGGCGTGTCCGCGTGACCCCCAACAAATTTGCCGCGCTTTCTTACGATGGGGAACGGCAGCGCTCGGTTCACGGTATTCGCCGGACCGTCACCGGCGTAGGTGTTCATGAGGTAATCATCGAGTCCCCGGACCACAGCAAGTCAACAGGGCTGCTGGAAGATTCTCAGGTTGAAACTCTCATCGACGCCTATCTCGATCGTTTCAACTTCGCTTCGCAGGACCCGCGGGTCGAACAGGTTACCATCTTCAAGAACCATGGCGAGGCGGCCGGCACTTCGCTCGAACACACGCACTCCCAGATCATCGGATCTCCAGTGATCACCTCTCAGATTCGTGATCGCATGATCAATGCCCTGCACCACTTTGATGAGTATGGCGAGTGCATTTTTTGCCGCGTGCTGGAAGTCGAGTTGAAGGAAGGGGTGCGCATCGTGATGGAGACGGAGCACTTTGTAACATTTGTCCAGTTTGCTGCTCTTACTCCTTTTTCGATGTTGATCATGCCCCGCCGGCATATGTCGTGCTTTTCTGAAATCCGCGACGCGGAGGCGGCCGATCTTGCCGGAATTCTGCGGCGCACCTTGGCCAAACTCTATTATGGCTTGACGGACCCGGACTTCAACTACTCCATCCGGACCGCCCCCAGAGAGGCCTGTGGCGTGAAGTATTTCCACTGGTACCTCAGCATCATTCCACGGCTTACAAAAGTCGCAGGATTCGAACTTGGCTCCGGCATGTTTATCAACACCTCGCTGCCGGAGGAAAGCGCGTCGTTCTTGCGGGGAGTGTCCGCCGGTTAACCCAGGCATTACGAGGTCAATTGCCGAACTCCTGACGCTTAGGCGCATGGAGGCAGGAAGCGCATAGAATCGGAGACTTACAACGGTTGCAGGCAAATTGAAAGAATGGTCAACGCAGCGGGTTGGCCCCCAGGGGGAAACAGGTTCATGAGACGAAGAGAATTTATGGGATATCTGGCGGGAGGTCTGGCTGCTGCAGCATTCAAGAGCAAAGACGGCCTGTTGCTGGGCCGGCCGCGCCGTCTCCAGCCATCTCGCCGGATTTCGCACCCGGAGTTTCTATTAAGCCGGCGCATCGGTGTCTCATCCTGGAGCTTTCATAACCATTTTCCTCAGACGCGCGACAGCGATTACCACGGACCCGAAGAGACGTTTGCCTTACTGGATTTTCCCCGCATGGTTGCGGACCGGTATAAGGTCCATCATCTCGAATTTGTTGCTCCGCACTTTGCCTCAACGGAACCGGCCTACGTTGATGAGCTGAAAAGCCAATTGGTCCGCGCGCGGTCTTACCTGGTCAACCTTCCCGTTGACATCAAGGAGATGTGGACGGAGGGCGGCTTGTCTGGTCCCAGCGAATCTGTGCGCGACGCCGCAGTGGAGGCGGCGAAAAAATGGATCGACATTGCCTGGCATCTTCGCGCGCGCTCGGTCAGGTGCGACCCCGGGAAGATGGATCCGCAGAATCTCACTCCTACCATCGATTCCTACCGGAAGCTCGTAGCGTACGCCAGCCGGAGAGGTATCCGAGTGATTGTGGAAAACCACGGCGGCGTCGGTTCTGAGCACCCGGAAGAGCTGGTCAAACTCTTCAAGAGTGTGAACAGCCGCTACTTTGGCGCACTGCCGGACTTTGGCAATTTCCCGGACGCAAAGATTCGCGCGCATGGGCTGGCTCTCCTTTTTCCGTATGCCTCTACGGTTTGTCATGCCAAAGGACTGGAATTTGATGCCCACGGGAACGAGATGAAATACGATTTCCCGAGCTGTGTCGAAATTGCGAAGCGCGAAAAATTCGGCGGTGTCTATTCGGTGGAATTCGAAGGCTCGGGAGACCCTTACCAGGGCGTTCAGGACGTCATCAACGAACTCCTGAGAGACGTGTAGCCCTGGACAGTCCTGAAAGGGCCACGGATCACTCGTAGCGAAGAGCTTCCACCGGATCGAGGCGTGATGCCCGGATGGCGGGTAGAATTCCGCTCAGCACCCCCACAAGCGTCAGGATTCCCGCCGAGAGTCCCAGCGTAGCGAATGATATCTGGAGATGAATGTCGCCCTGCCCCGACGTTTCCTTAAACAGCGGGCCAAGGAGCGGAATGGTTCCGATGGCCGCCGCGATCGAATAGGAAAGGACCATTCCAAGAAGGCCGCCCGATAGCGTGATTGCCAAAGCTTCTGAAAGAAATTGCACTCCAATATGCCGCCGGCGTGCGCCGAGCGCTCGTCGCAGGCCAATCTCCCGAGTGCGCTCATCCACCGAAACCAGCATGATGTTCATGACGCCGACGCCGCCGATTCCGAGCGTCAGCGCGCCAATAAAGGTCAGCAGCACCTCCAGGCCGATCGTGAGTCCATCAATGATGGGCCGAAGCTCTTCCGTCCCGAACATCATGAAGGCTCTTTTGTCGGTTGCAGAGAAGCGCTGCCTTTCGGCAATGATGGCCAGCACCTGCTTCCGCGCTTTGGCCTCGAATTGCGGGGCAATCGGTTCAAAGACCATCACATTGGCGTAACGAGTGTCCCACATATCGGTCGCGGACGTATAAGGAATCCAGGCTGATTCATCGTCGCTTGTGAAATAGTTTGAAAGCTGAATCTTCCGGTCCATGGTGCCAATCACCGTAAAGCGGACATTGCCGATCGTGACAATCTGCCCTACGGCAGGCTGGTTGGCAAAAAGCTTCTGGCGCAACCGGGCTCCCAGAAAAACCACTCGCCGTCTTTCCACCATGTCTTCTGCGCTGATCCATCGTCCGCTGCTCGGAACTTCGCTCCGCATCTCTCCGTACTCCGGGCAAACACCTCGAATCGCCGTGTTGCCAAAACGGTTGCCGTAAGAGATCGGAAGCCAGCGAACGGATTCCCGGCAGGCATACTTCACCAGGGTCGCCCTCGCCCGCACCCACTCCAGATCCTCCTGCTCAAGCCGGACTTTCTTGCCCGCGCGCTGGCCACCCACCTGCTCGCTGGTTTGTTCCGGCCAGCAGATCACAACGCTCTTCCCAAAGGCTTCAAACCCTTTGATCAGAACTCCCCGGAAGCCTTTTCCATATGCGATCAGGATCGTTACGGCCACGATTCCCCACATGACGCCCAGCATCGTCAGCCCGCTGCGCAGTGGCTGGCGCCGCAAGGAATCCCATGCCTGGCCAAAGACTTCACGAATCATAGTCCAGCTCCGTGCTATCCTCCTGCTTCATACCGGAGGGATTCGATGGGGTCCACGGAGGCTGCACGGCTCGCAGGGTAAAGCGCTGCAAGCAGGGCCACCG
>JAJYJL010000477.1 GCA_021789565.1 Acidobacteriota bacterium | reverse complement strand
TGAACGCCGGCAAGGGTTTTGTTTTTGTATCTCATCTGGGCGAAGTCTTTCCGAGCGGCTTCCTGCCGGTTTCCGCAGGCAACGTGCGAAAGCAAAGCATCATTGAAATCTACCGAAACTCTCCGCTGATGCGCGAACTGCGGGACCCCGACGCTCTGCACGGCCGGTGCCGGCAGTGCGAATTTCGTTCCATTTGCGGCGGCTCGCGGTCGCGGGCCTACGCCCTGACGGGCGACTATCTGGCTACCGATCCGTGGTGCGGTTATCAGGTCCCGCGCACTGCCTCGTCTCCTGAAGCATAAGCTGTTTTTTGACCGGACTTCAGTGCCTGCTAGTGATGGTGTACCGATGCGGGTGATCTGGCATCGCAATCGACCCGGCAGGGTTCTCCCAAGGTTTTCCGGTTGACCGCCAGGAAAAAGTTTTGTGCCAAATGTACAGCCGCGGCCTAATCTGCATTTACTTAATTGGGACACACTACAATGGCTATTCTTGACCGATTCAAATTGGACGGAAAGACAGCGCTGGTAACCGGGTGCCGCCGTGGCATCGGCAAAGCGATTGCCCTCGGCCTTGCCGAAGCCGGAGCGGACATCGTCGGCGTCAGCCGCTCCATGGAATCTTCCGGCAGTGAGATTGAGAAGGAAGTCCTCGACCGCGGGCGCAAGTTTAAAGGTTATGCCTGCGACTTTGCAGACCGGAAGTCTCTTTACCGTCTGGTCGAACAGCTCGCCAAAGATTTTCCTGTCATCGATGTTCTCGTCAACAATGCCGGGACCATCCTTCGCAAACCTGCTACCGAATATCCCGACGACTATTGGGACACGCTGATAGAAGTGAACCTTAATTCTCAATTCATCCTGACGCGTGAAATCGGGAAAGGAATGGTTGCGAGAGGGAAAGGCAAAATCATCTTCACCGCTTCGCTGCTGACCTTTCAAGGAGGCATTCTCGTTCCAGGCTATGCGGCAAGCAAAGGCGGAATCGGCCAGTTGACCAAGGCCCTGGCTAACGAATGGGCAGGCAAGGGAGTTCAGGTGAACGCGATTGCTCCAGGCTACATCAGCACCGACAACACGGTCGCGCTCAGGAATGATCCCGTCCGCAACAAGGCTATCCTCGATCGCATCCCCGCCGGAAGATGGGGCGATCCGGATGACCTTCAAGGCATGGCGGTGTTCCTTGCGTCGCCAGCTTCCGATTACGTGAGCGGTTCTGTCTTCACCGTGGACGGCGGCTGGATGGCGAGATAACCTCCCCTGTTCGCACACTCGTTTTTGATTTTCCACAATAATTAAGAAAGGCCAGTGCCCGGTTGCGCTGGCCCTTCTCGTTAACCGGCATATCCTGATCTATCGGGGCGCTCGCACGCTGCTATCTGAAGCTACCCGAAACTGCATGCGTGTACCGGACTCAAGCCTCAAGTTCCCCCTGTGCGTGCTCAGAGTGGAGTTCGCTCCTGCCGCCGACTCCGCTGAGGAAGATGATTGAACATGGATCTGGCGAATGGGAGTTGCCAGCCCGAGACTCGAATTAGCCCCGAGCGTGTTCTGCGTGGTCGCACCAACCGCGCTTCCTGTTTGTCCCAGCGTTGATCCCGCTGCGCCCACAGTTGAACCCACCGTTGAACCAACGGCTCCGCCAACGCCGCCAAGCAGACCACCGCCGCCACCAGCGGGTGCTGCAACAGGCTCCGGCATCGAGGGCATCGCCATGGATTCGGGCTCTTCCGCCTGGCCGCTGCCGCGAGCCGAGAATACCGACGTCAGAACAGTGTTCAACTGTGTGGTGGAATTGCCTTGGACAAGCTGGTCAAATCGTACCCCCAGGCTCGAACTCCCCTTGCCGTTCAAGCTGTTCCGGACGCTGTTAACGTGGCCAACAAGTCGGTCACCTTTGTGGATCACCACCTTGCCATGCTGCTTGACGTTTTTTGTGACCCGTGCCTCGACCTTGTCGCCTTCCTTGGCTTTGCTGGCATCGACGTTTGACATCAATTCAGCAGAAATCTTTGTTCCATTTTTGATTTCAGCCGATTGACCCTTTGTCGAAGCCGCCGCTGCCATCGAACTGGCTGCGCTTGCGGTTGAACTGACATTGGCCTGAGATTGCCCACCTTTAGGTGGTGCGCCCCAGCCAAGTTGAACAGACCCTGCAATTAATACCACGCATGAAAATATCTTAGAATTCTTCATAGCAACCCTCCCATCAGGTAGTTGTATTGGACTTGCACTACTCTTGGGTCCACAATCCTAATTGCCCCATACCCACGAAGGTGCATGTCGAATGCCATCTGATGAGTCGCTTGTAACCTACTGATAAACCAGGGCCTATGCGAAGATTCCTGCAGGAGGCTGGTGTGAAACATTGACAAATGTCAATGTAGTTTCTTCCTGGTTCCCGCGAGGTCAATTTTGAGTAAGCAAAGTTCAGGTGTCCTTACTCGCCCCCTCGTAAAAGCTTAAGTGCAACGTCTTCCGAGTATGTAGGCGAAGCGAGCGTCAGCACGCCGCCTGCGTGGCTGACATCTTTTGCTTTATTGATCGCGCCGGTGCGCGTGTTGACCCACTCCGCGCGATAACGCCCCGCCGGAACACTGCACAGGAGAGTTGTTTGCGGGCCGCCGCCGTCAACGTACACTGCGTAGGCCTTGCCAGGTTGGGCCAGCACATAAATTTTGGCTGCGTTGCCTATAGCCTTAATGTCCGTGTTGTCTGGATGCATGTGGACGAAATCGAAGCTCTCTATGAATTTCTTCAGGATTGAAAGTTGGGCCTGCAGCGTGTGGCCGCCGCCACCGGGTTGCGTGGACGGAAATCCGAATGTCCCGTCCTCATGCCCTACCGTGAAAGAATAGTCTAGATTGTCGTAAACTGCGCCGCCCGCAAGAATAAAGTCCCAGCCTTCCCGCCGGTAGGCGCTGTCCCCTGTGCCGCGAAAACCTGTTTCGTCGTCTGCGATGGCGCGATTCAATCCGAAGTTCATGGCCACGCTCTCCGGCGGCCGCGAATAGTGGAAATTGAAAATGGAAACGGATGGATTGGGATCTTCAATCTTTTTGGAGCCGTTTGAAATGTTTTGTGCGATCAGGTGTTGCGCAGGGAACGGAGCTTCCGTGTTCTTAATCGTTTCAGCAATGTGATTTTGCCATGCGATGGTCACGCCGCCGAAATAGGGTTCGTTGCAGATTTCGTAGTAGACGTTGTCAAAGTCACGAAGTTCCGTGACGATCTTGCGGACCATGGCGTCCTGAATTGCGAGCAGTGGGCCGTTGTCGAGCGTCAGCGCCTTCGTCCTGGGAAGATCGCCGATGTCCTGGATGTTGTTGCTTGCCTTGACGGGGCTGAGGTTCCATTGCGAATCTCCGTAGTAAGGACAAAACAGCACCATCTCCACAACAATGCCGCGCTTGCCGGCCTGCGCCACAAAGTCTTTCAAGCGGTGGAAGTACGCAGGGTCCCAGGTGTGAAGATCAAACTTGTTGCCGCCTCCCGCGTATCCCGGTTGCGTGCTTCTTGCCCATGGACAGATAAAACGCAGCGGAGCCGGAGCCAACGTGTTTCTGGCAATGTTGAATGCGGCGAAATCTTCAACGTAGATGCCCGAAAAGAGTCGCGTAAGATTGAATCCATGTGCCTGGAGTTGGTTCAGATAGAGCGGGTAATAGAAATCCATATTCATGACCGCGCCGTAGTGTTCTGTTGAAGTAATCAGCACAGTGGGCCGGCCGCGAAAAAGAAAGTAGTGGGGATTCTCGGGATTCAGAGAAATCGGTTTTGCGGGCTCGGTCGGCGTTGCAGGCAACAATTTGAATGGAAGAAACCCTGCAGCAACCGAGAACAACACAGCGAGGAGTAACAGCGCGCGATTGGCACGCGATCTGTTCCTGAAAGATTTTGGTTGAATAGCTTGGTTATTCATTTCAGTTTCTGTTTCCTGGAAATGCTTATCAGCTCTGGAGAATGTCGGAATACTACTGCAATCGTGCTGCCCAGTCCACAGGCAGGCAGCGGCGAGGCGCCTGCCAGTCCGTGCGGCAAGCAGATTTTTTGCATTGCCGGAGGCTTCCTCCGGTATAGTCTTAGGACATGTTTCCGGATTACCCGGCAGCTTTGGTGACAGGCGGTTCGCGCGGCATTGGACGAGGAATTTGTCTCAGCCTGGCTCGTGCGGGTTTTGGCGTAGCGATCAATTACACGGCGAATGCAGAAGCCGCGGAAGAATGCAAGCGGCTGTGCACTGAAGCTGCTCCGGACGCGAAAAAGGCTAAGTTCGAGACTGTCCAGGCCGATATTTCCTCCCCGCAGGGCCGCGCCGGCCTGCTGGAATTCATGGAGCGCGGTCCGGGCTGGATTGATGTGTTGGTCAACAACGCGGGCGTTGCTCCAAACGTGCGCGCCGATCTGCTGGAAGCCACCGAAGAGAGTTTCGACCGCCTGATCGCCATCAACCTGAAGGGGCCTTACTTTCTGACCCAGACGGTTGCGAACCACTGGATCTCGAAGCTTCCAGATCTTCCCGCCGGCCGCCCAAAGCCCAAGGTCATCAATATCACTTCGCTCTCGTCCTCCGTAGCCAGCGTCAACCGCGGCGACTACTGTGTGAGCAAAGCCGGTCTGTCGATGGCCACGCAACTCTTTGCTGTGCGCCTGGCGGAATACGGCATCAATGTTTATGAAGTCCGCCCTGGCATTATCGCAACGGACATGACCACTGTCGTGAAGGAGAAATACGATCGAATGATTGAGGATGGCCTGACGCCGATTGCGCGCTGGGGAACCCCGGAAGACGTGGGCCGGGCGGTCGCGGCCATCGCTCAGGGCGCTTATCCTTTCTCGACCGGTGAAGTGGTCAACGTGGACGGAGGTTTCCACCTTCGCCGATTGTAAACGGTGCGATCCAAAATGATCCAAATCGATTTTGAACTTACCTCCGCAAAGCTCCGCCCAAAGCTGGAGCGGCTGTTTGAATTGTCGGCGGCGAAGATACGCGCCATTGAAAAATCGTGGGACCCGGCCAGCGGGCCGCCCGTCGTAACTGTCAAGGGGCGCTACCAGCCGCGCGATTGGACCGACTGGACGCGCGGATTCCAGTACGGATCGGCGTTGCTGCAGTTTGACGCCACCGGCGAGTCGTGGTTCCTTGAATGCGGGCGCGAGGGGACGCGGAAGTGGATGGAAAGCTACACCACGCACACCGGCGTTCACGATCACGGATTCAACGTGGTCAGCACCTTCGGCAATCTGGCCAGGTTGGCCCACGAGGGCAAAATCCTTGCGACGCAGCCGGAGCGCGATTACTACAAGCTGGCGCTCAAAGTCAGCGGTGCGGTGCAGGCGGCCCGCTGGGTGCACATTTCCGGCGGCGGTGGATATATTTACTCTTTCAACGGTGCGCACTCCCTGTTCGTGGACACGATTCGCTCTCTGCGGTCGCTCGGCGCCGCACACCAACTTGGCTTTGCGCTGCATGAGGAATCCGACCGCAAAGTCTCTTTGCTTGAACGCCTGGTCCAGCACGCAGAGGCTACCGCCCGGTATTCGGTTTACTACGGCGAGGGCCGCGATTGTTACGACGTGCGCGGGCGGGTGGCCCATGAGTCGTTGTTCAATGCAAAGGACGGACGCTATCGCTGTCCCAACGTGCAGCAGGGTTATTCGCCGTTCACCACCTGGACGCGCGGCCTGGCGTGGGCCATTCTGGGCTTTGCGGAGCAATTGGAATTCATCCGCACGCTTCCCGCGGAAGAATTTAGTGCTCTCGGCGGGCTCGAAAAGATTGAGGCCATGATGCTCCGAGCCGCTGAAGCGACGGCGGACTTTTATCTTGAGCAGACACCCGCCGACGGCATTCCCTACTGGGACACGGGCGCGCCGGGACTCGCGAAACTCGGCGATTATCTTTCGCGGTCGAGCGATCCCTTTAACGATTTCGAACCGGTGGACAGTTCCGCGGCCTCGATCGCTGCGCAGGGATTGTGGCGGTTGGGCCATTACCTCGAGCGTGTGCGGCAGCGCGCGGAGCAGGGCAATCGCTACCGGCAGGCGGCCTTGACCGTAGCTAAGACGCTGCTGGCTGAACCCTATTTGTCGGCCGATCTGTCGCATGAGGGACTGATTCTTCATTCCATTTACCACCGGCCCCGGGGATGGGACCACATTCCGGAAGGGCGCAAGGCGCCGTGCGGGGAATCCTGCATGTGGGGCGATTATCACGCGCGCGAACTGGCGCTGGTGCTGCTGCGCGACGCCCGGCAGGAACCGGAACTTTATTTCTTCAACGTCTATACGCCCTGGTGATTAGAACTGCTCCTCGCGGCCGTTTCATCATTCAAACCTCATTTCTGCCGTGTAATCGGTTCGTACATTTCGGGGCGCCGGTCGGCTATCCGGTCGTACTCCCACTCGCCGACGATCCGCACTACGCGGTTCTCGTCGGCACGCGCGGGTTCCACGTCGGCGTAGAGGATGGCCTCTTCGGTGTCGCCGGCTTCCACCAGCACGGCGCCGGTGACGTCGATAATCTGCGAGTGGCCGGCAAAGCGGAAGCCGCGCTCTTCGCCCACGCGGTCGGCGGCAATCACATAC
>JAJYJL010000476.1 GCA_021789565.1 Acidobacteriota bacterium | reverse complement strand
CGGTGCCGTAAATCCGCTGCATCGGGTGAGACTTCTCATCGCCCTTCCAGTGCGCTCCGGCAACGCTCAACAGCTTGAAAGCCTTGATCCGTCCCGTCGAGGGAATGTGCGGGCCGCGGCAGAAATCCAGAAATTTTCCCGTCCGGTAAGCCGAAAAAACCGGCTCAGCCTTTTCTTCGATCAGCTCGCACTTCAGGAACTCGCCCATCTGGCCGAAAACCTTCAGGCCTTCTTCCCTGGGAAAATAGACTCGCTCATACGGGATATCGGCGTCGGCCAGTTCTTTCATCTTGGCTTCGATCCGGGCAAGGTCAGCTTCAGTAAAAGCCTTTTCGCGATAAAAGTCGTAGAAGAACCCGGTATCTGTCGGCGGTCCGATGCCCGGGTGCGCGTCCGGAAAAAGTTCAAGTACGGCAGCCGCAAGCAGGTGCGCAGAAGAGTGCCGGTAGATCATCAGGCCTTCCGGCGAAGAAGGCGTGATCACATGCAGGGCGCTGTCGGTTTCAATTGGAGCGCTGAGGTCCACCAGGTTGCCGTCCAGCTTGGCCGCAAGCGCCACTTTGGCAAGACCTGGCCCGATTGATTGCGCCACCTCTCGCGCGGTGGTCCCTTGCGGAAATTCTTTGCTGGTGCCGTCTGGCAGGGTAACTTTAACGTTCCCCATTACTTAGAAGTCTTCTCCTATAAAAGTTACAAACCGTTACGATAGCAGAGAGATTTCCGGCCGGTCAAACCTATTCACGCTCTGGGCCTTCACAGCCCGCAAATTGTCCTGCAGGGACAGCACCATTCTACATTTCAGGCGGGAACTGCAATACTGATGCAGTTGCGTGAGGCTCTGCCAATTGCAAGGCAGGAAATGTGATACGGGGCGTCATGGCATTCAGTTCGTGCGCGCCCGCATTGGTTGGCCGGAACAAACCGTAGGTTGAGGTAAGCCCGTTTTCAAGGAAGCATCGCCGCACGCTCCGGATGGCTTCCTCCGGATTCTTCCGACTCAAGATGCCCACACCAGGGCCTGATCCGCAAACGAAAACACCTATTACCCCCTCCGCTCTGACCTTGAGGGCTTCTTCCAGGCCCGGCACAACCTTCCGCGAACCGGGAGACTGTGCAGGTCCGAATGCGGCAACCGCGCTCCGGCTCGGCCTCGCAAACAGGTCTGCCAGAGCCCGTGCACGGTCCAGATGGAGCGAGCGATCCAGTGACACGAGGTCCGCCGCATTCTGGTCTTTGACACCAATGAACGGATCTAATTCAGGAGTGACCACGCTCAGCACAAAATCTCCGGGGATGAAAGTCCGCCGCAAGACGTGCGGAGGAGCGTCTCCTGTGCAAGCCACGAACCCGCCGTGCCAGGCAGCGTGCAGGTTGTCCAATCGAGTTTCATAGATACGCGCCAATTCAAACAGTACCTTCTCGTCCAACTCAAGCGAGTACAGCCGGTCCGCCGCAATCAGGCCCGCCAGCACCGCGGCCGTACTCGAACCCAGGCCCACGCCCACCGGAACGGAGCTGTACACTTCAAAATCAGCGCCGGTGAACTCCAATCCTTTCTGGTGAAGCGCCGCCTCCATCGCGCGTACTACCAGGTTTTGCCGGTCGCGCGGAATGCGGTCGCCATTTTCACCGAAGTATCGAATGCCCACACGGCCGTCCGGCCTTGGCGTGACTTTGACGTTAAACATCGAGTCAAGCGTCAGTGCCGCGCAATCCATGGCACCGGCAAAGTTACCGACGGTGGCCGGAACTTTTATAAGGACCGAGCGAGGGTTCATTGGATTTCTCCTTGTACTTACAAGGATAGGTTTCCCGCTACCCGAAAGTGAAATTCTAAATTTTTATTAAGAAGATAGATTCAGTTTATCGTCGTGCGGCGGCATCCGGCCTGGAAATTCCCGCAGAATAACCGAGGTGACCGGGCTACAGCTAAGTGATCAGCTCAAAAGAAGTGGAAACGTCAATCGCGCCCCTAATGGACCGGGCCACAGGGCAGCGGTCCGCATGGATGCTGTGAATCCGCTCGATGGTTTCGCGCTGCCACTCGGGGGCCCGCAGCTTGTAGTGCGCGTGGATGCGCCGGATGACCAGGACACCACCGTCTACTTCAACTTCGCCGGTGATTTCAGAAGTCAATTTGCCGTTGCTGGCGTCAATCTGGCGCGCTTCCAGCGCGCCTCCAAAGGTACCGGTCAGTCATCCACCCGTTGCGGCCACTACGTAGTCCAACGTGGTTGCCCGCGGCGGGAATTTATCTGGCGGAACCTTGTAATGCGCGGCAACTTCCGAATGGACACCAAATTGCACGGGTTCCGCTTCGGCGGGCAGATAAGCGAGCCGCATCGGTCCAATCTGGCGTTCAATTCGAACTCGCGATGTATAGGTGACCTGAGGGTTTTCCGCCATCAGAGGGCCTTATCGAAGCAATTCTTCCAGCCTCACGGATTGGTCTGTTTTTTCGTCGCGGTACTTGATAATGACAGGCGTGTAAAGTGACACGTTCCATTCCTTGCCCCGCCCCCGGGTCACAGCGCGCGCACCGGGAACCACCACAGCACCCGCAGGAATCATCAGCGGCAGGTCGCCTTCGCGACGGTAGACTTTCTCGCGCACCAGGTCGTAAACCGGCGTTGAGCCTGTCAGGATCGTTCCGGCAGCCAGCACAGCTTCTTTGCCGACCACGGCGCCTTCGTAGACGCCGCAATTGCCTCCCACCAGGACATCGTCTTCAATAATTACCGGCAGCGCGCCCACTGGTTCCAGCACTCCGCCGATCTGCGCTGCCGCCGACAGGTGGCATCGTTTGCCGATCTGCGCGCAGGAACCGACCAGTGCATGGGAATCAACCATCGTCCCGTCGCCAACATAGGCGCCCGCGTTTACGTACATCGGTGGCATGCAGGTCACGTTTTTGCCGATGTAGCATCCGTCGCGGATAGACGAACCGCCGGGAACCACGCGGACATTCTGCCCTGCAGGAATCTGCTTTAGCGGATATGTCTGCTTGTCGCGAAACTGAAAATCCGCAGGCGGCATTTCCTCAGCCCGCCCAATGCGGAACCCCAGCAGGATGCCCTTTTTTACCCACGCATTCACTTTCCAGCCCGTGGGCGATTGCGCATCAGGTTCGGCAGCGCGAACATGGCCCTGGTTCAATGCCTTCTTGAATTCCTCAAAGGCTGTGAAATATTCCTCGCCGTATTCGCCTGCCGGGCGCGCAAAAAGTTCTTCGATCTGTTGTTGCAGTGTCATAAGCAAGCAGGAAATCCTTCAGCCTTGCAGCGCGCCGTTTGCCCTCCACCGCAGCAGGCCGCGGCTTCCGCAACAGCCTCGACCACTGGGCCCAAAGGCAGACCCTGGGCTGGAAACCCCCGCTGCGGGAAACCGTCAAACCTTCTGTGTTTGGAGCAGCCCCTGTTCGACCAGGACCTTTTCAAGCTTGGCGCGGTTTTCCGGCTTCATGGCGCACATGGGCAGCCGGTAGACCTCTTTGATTTTTCCCATCATGGCCAGCGCTGCCTTCACCGGGATGGGATTGGTTTCGATAAAGTTAACCTGCATCAGCAGCAGCAGCTTTGCGTTCAACTTTCGCGCTTCATCGTAATTCCCGTCGAGCAGCAGGTGCGTCAGCTTTGTAATCTGCCCGGGGATTTCATTTGAGACGACGGAGATCACGCCTGCGCCGCCCAGCGCCATCAGCGGAAACGTAAACGCATCATCCCCGGAAAGGACCCTGAAATTCGGGGGAACCACGCGCAACACTTCCATCTGCTGAGTGATGCTGCCGGAAGCTTCCTTGATTCCGATGATGTTGGGAATCTCGGCCAGGCGTGCCACCGTCGCCGGTTCAATGTTGGAGGATGTGCGCGACGGCACGTTGTAAAGGATCACGGGAAGGTCTGTGGAGTCGGCAATCGTCTTGAAATGCTGATAGAGGCCCTCTTGCGTGGGCTTATTGTAATATGGCGCGACGGAAAGGATCCCTTGAACGCCCAGCGCCTGAAGGTCTTGCACAAGGCTGCAGATTTTCTTCGTGTTATTGCCCCCTGCGCCCGCGACCACAGGAACTTTGCCTCTGGCTTCCTGCACCACCACGCGCACCACCCCCAGATATTCTTCATGCTCCAGCGTGGGGGCTTCTCCGGTGGTGCCGCAGGGAACCAGGAAGTCAATGCCCTCACTGAGTTGGAATTCAACCAGGCCCCGGAGCGCATCAACGTCCAGGGTGCCGTCATTTGAAAAGGGGGTTACCAGCGCGGTGCCGCAGCCCCGAATGTCCAAGCTCATAAAGCCTCCTCCGGCAACAAACGGTTTCCCATGGAAAGTACGATTATAAAAGACTAAATCCGCTGAGGCTACTGCTGTTCTTCCAGAACCTGAGCAAAGGCGAACATTCCCTTTTTGCCCGCCACCCACCGCGCGGCGTAGAGCGCGCCCTCGGCAAATCCCTGGCGGCTGCGAGCGTTGTGCCGGACCGTAACCGTGTCGGCTTCAGAATCAAACCCCAGCTCATGCATGCCGGGAATGTAGCCGCCGCGCACGCTGGAGGTGGGGATCTCCCGCCCGGGCAGATCGGGTTCGACACGCCGCCTCAGTTCGAGCGCGGTGCCCGAGGGCGCGTCCTTTTTGAATTTGTGGTGGGCTTCAACAATGTAGGGTTCGTACATCGAATAAGGCGCAAAAATCCTGGCCGCCTCGCGTGCCGCCCGGTAAAAAAGCTGCACGCCGATGGAAAAGTTGGCAGAATGGACCAGCCCGATGCCGCTTTCAGCGACGATCTTCTCCACTTCCGCAAAACGGTCGTTCCATCCCGTCGTTCCCACCACCAGATTGACGCCCAGCGCAGCTACGCGGCGAATGTTCTCCACAACAACGTCAGGCTGGGTAAAGTCGATGGCGACATCAATGCCCCGAAAATTCTCTTCCGTGATGGCCACACCCTCAGGGTTCGATTCAATCGTCAGGACCAACCGCAGGTCGAAACCGCGCTCGGGCGCAATACGCGCCACCGCGCTTCCCATTTTCCCGTGGCCCAGCAAAGCCAGGTTCAGGTTGCGTCGTTGCTCGCTTTCACTGGTCGCAGACATTGAGGATTATTCCTGACGGACGGGAACAAATTATGAATTCTGAATGATAAAAATGCAACCCGATTAATACAGCCGGGCAGCGCGGAGTCCTGTATTCAAGAAGCTCCGCGCCACCGACTTTCCTGTTTTAGTCCAGGTACCCTTCGGACTTCATCAATTCCGCATTCAGCAGAGCGGCGCCGGCCGCGCCCCGGATCGTGTTATGGCTCACCGTAGTGTACTTGAATTGCAGCACCGGGCATCGCCGCGCGCGCCCGATCACGGCTGCCATGCCGCCCTCCACATCCACGTCAAGCCTGGGCTGGGGGCGGTCGTGCTCGTCGCGCACGATGATGGGATGCTTGGGCGCCGTGGGCAGTCCACGCTCCTGCGGGACTGAGCGGTACTTCTTCCACGCCTCAATCAGATCTTCCAGCTTCGCTTCTTGCCGCAGCGAAAGTGAAACGGCTTCCGTGTGGCCGTCTTCCACCAGCACGCGGTTGCAATGCGCGCTCACGATGAAGTCGCCTTTCGCGATCTGGCCGCCCTCGAACTTCCCCAGCAGCTTGTGGGCTTCCCGCTCCACTTTTTCTTCTTCGCCGCCGATGTGCGGGATCACGTTGGCCAGAATGTCGAGCGTCGGCACGCCCGGGTACCCTGCTCCGGAAACCGCCTGCATGCTGGTCACCAGCACTTTATCCAGACCAAATGCGCGATCGAGCGGCGCCAGCGACATCACCAGGCCCACCGTAGTACAGTTGGGGTTGGTGACGATCATGCCCTTCCAGCCCCTGTGTTTTTGCTGCTCGTGCACCAGCGCCAGGTGGTCCGGATTCACTTCCGGAATCAGCAGCGGCACGTCGGCATCCATGCGGTGGTTGGAGGAATTGGAGACCACCACGTGGCCGGCACGAGCAAATTCTTTTTCCACATCGCCCGCCACCTTGGAGTCAAGCGAGGAAAAAATCAATTGTGGAGCATGGCCCGGCTTGCACTCATTCACCTCCATGTCCCGCGCGTCGGCGGGCATGGGAGTCCGCAGACGCCAGTTGCACGCTTCCGAATATTTCCTGCCGGCCGATCGGTCCGACGCGGCAAACCATGCCGCTTGAAACCACGGATGATGTTCCAGCAAGCTGGCAAAGCGCTGGCCTACCATTCCTGTGGCGCCTAGAATTCCAACCTCAATTTTCTTCATAACAACCTTCCCTCTATTGTCCGCCGTCGTCATCCCGAGCAAAGCGACGGATCTGCTTCATTGCAGTCCGCGCGGCGGCAATTCGCCTTCCGCAGACAGTCAGATGCGCTTTTTTAGTTCTTTCACCAGACGCGTGTAGAGTTCGACCGCATGCAGCAGTTCCGATTTGCGGACGCGTTCGTGGTCCGTGTGGGCGACGCGAATCGAGCCCGGGCCCAGCAGCAGCGGACGTCCCCATCGCGTCAGGCTTGGCAGGTCAGTAGAATAGGAAACAACCTCGGTCTCAAATCCGTCAAAATGTTCCGTCCGGATGGGCTTGGTGTC
>JAJYJL010000475.1 GCA_021789565.1 Acidobacteriota bacterium | reverse complement strand
TTTGCGTAAATTCGGGGTCCACTTCATTCAGCTTGGGATAGTTCAAGGTATCCCGGCCGGCAACGGTCGGTTTGTAGTACTTCTCATAGATCGCGGCAACGGCTTGCGAATTCGAGCTAAGCATAGCCGGAGGAATGATATTCCCTGGGAACACATCTCCCGTGGCCGGATTCCAGATAGCGCCAACGTAAATAGTATTGCCGGCTTTGTCTTTGCCCAGTGGTGGCAAGTTGGTCTGCAGCAGCTGACTGAAGTCCCCATGCAGAAATGCGTCAGTCGGCACGGTCACGCCGCCTTCCGTGGTCGCGAAATCGGCCTGGTGATATCTCTCCAAAGCGGCGTAGAGGAACATATGGTTACGCCATACGGGGAAGCCGCCGCTCACGCCCCAGTCGTCGTACGTATCGGTTGGCTTGGCATATTGGCTGTTGTATTGCGCGCTGTTCGCAGGATTGGTCGAGTCGTAATACGCGCGGAAATAGTCATTGGTCCAGGAATTTGCATTGAGCACCTTATTTGCGTAGATCCCGAACGCCGTACCGTGAAATGCATTCGTCCCGGTTTTCAGCTCGAATAAGAAGGCGCCGCCACCAGTGCGGCCTGCAGCCGCACTGATGCCGGATGTGTCCACCTGAAACTGCCCAACGGCATCCATCGGAGGCTCCATCTCCCCAATGTGACCTACGCGCGAGGAATCAGCCGATGTGCCGTTGATGAGCACTTCCTTGGTATTCGCTTGCGAGCCGCCAACCTGTCCTTGGTAATCGCTGCCCGTGACGGTAGGCGTGACTGCGAAGGCAAATGCAGTGATATCGCGCCCCTGGTAGGCTGTCAGCGGAAGCGTACTTACCTCTGCGCTCGTCATGTTTGTGCCCAGCTCGGTATTTACCTTGAGCAGCGGGGCGTCCGTAACGGTGACAGTCTGTTGCTGCGACCCCACCTCCAGCCGTACATTGATTTGCGCCGTTTGCTGCACCTGGATGGCTACGCCCTTTCTCACGAAAGTAGTAAAGCCCGCTTTGCTGTAGGTGATATCAAATGTCGCAATAGGAAGGTTCAAAAGATTGTAGATGCCGGCGGAATTGGTGACAGATTGATAACTCTGCCCGGTAGCAGGATTGATTGCATCCACCTCGGCGCCGTTAATTACAGCGCCGGAAGCGTCCCTGACAACCCCGGTGATCGTACCCCGATCGACCTGGGCATGGAGGGGAGTTGAAATGCTTGCCACGCAGAGGAGTATCAGGCAGAGCAGATTTGTTGCCACAGATACGCGCCCACCCACTTCGCTCAACCTATGAATTACCAATGCGCCTGACATTCGGCTGGGGTAGCCGAGCATTTCAGGCAGACCTCCGATAGACACTTTCACTTTCGCCTCCACTCAGTTCCTGTTCGACTCCGTATGTAAACTTCGTTTCGTTAACTCTGCATCTACAACTGGAGAGGGTGATGCAGTGCATCCCTCGTCTGCGGTGCCGCTCTTACCGACAGCGCCTCCGCGCCGCTCTCATTTCCCATCCGCGTGATCAGTGGCATCGCTTGCCAGAAGCGAGCCATCCTTTACACGGCATGTAATGCTTTGCATTTCTCTCCCATGGCCGTGCCGAAATTTGTAACAAGCCTTCATCAACCTGTTCCCTCCGAGAGCGCTGAACGAAAAAGCCCGACCGCTCCTCCGAGATGGATCATTTCATCTGCATAACGATCTGCCGGTCGACAGAAGGTAGATGACCATTTGCCATTGCGCTTGTGCCGAATGCCCATGGGCAGCGCTCTTCAAGTGAAGTTCAATCTTCAAGCGGCCATTCCAAGTTACAGATGTCGTATCGATAAGTACTCGGAATGGCGCAACTATTTGTCGATTGTGTTTATAGGCTGAAAAGAAGAAGAGGCCGCTGGAACCAACGCCATTCGGGCAGGGTGGATCCTGCGCATCCCCTGGTGCCACAGCAGCAGCCACGACATCGTAGATTCTGATGAGCCTCTTCCAGCAACTGCGTTGTTGGCCTCTACGCATTTCTCACTCCAACTCTCATCACTTCGTTCCCAACTCCGCGGCGATTGTGGCCCCGCCCGACAAGGCGGGAAGGCATCAGGCCATTGGAGCCAGATCCAACCCAAGACGAAAGAACGCATCGAAGAAATTTGGGCGCTCAATGGCCCGTCGCTTTGATTGAATGGGCCAATCTTTCGCTTGCATGCAATCGATTGACAAGTCATTAACCGTCAATGACTGTTTTAGGAGGTATTCAGAGGTCAGACCGTTTCACATCAATGATTTGCACCAGTGAATACGAAGAGACTTGTGGGATGTTACGGAACGTTATTCGTTGCCCTTGGGCGCCTAAGGACAACTGCTCAGCCGCTTTCTTTGAGCCGCGCACCACTCGAACACGCTCGCAAAGGCCTTGTGCTACTATTGCTCGCCATCCATCCGGTGGTGCCACACTGCTCTTTTCTGTGACAGCCTGAAACTCCAGTTGAGGGCATCGCGGTGGGGCGGAGCGCACGGCGGCTCGCCTTGCTTTGGAGAGCAAGTGCTGGAAGCACTGGCGCGGAAGCCCTCATGTGCAGGAGCCGCCGGCCGTGGGATGGATGACGCGTTACGAATCGATCAAGGCAGCAGAGTTTGGGGTTAAGGAACCATCCACCGGCATCGCTGAACTGCGCCGCCGCCCCCTTAGCGTTATAGCCGAGCGTAGAGTTTGCCTAACGCGGTGAGGTTTCCATCCGCATTAAAGAGCACCGACGTTTGCAAGGCGTTGCTCGCCTTTCCGGCAACGGGAAACCAGGCGTAGCCCTTGATCCAAGGGATTCTGTTCATTTCGGTGCAGACCGCCTCCATGAAGTCTGCAACCTGAGATACGCTGAACCGATTGGCCCCGCCGTTTTTTGCTTGCCAGTCTGCAACGGCAAACTCAGTCACCCAGATGGGCCGTCGATAGAGATCGTGAACCCGGTGCAACATGTCGACAAATGGCACCGGCGAAGGCGCTGGATAATTGTGAACGGCGATGGAGTCCACACGCAGCTTGCGTTTCTCCGCGTCATGCATGAATTCCCGCATCCAGGGACCGAGGGGGTTGGCCGCTGCAGGGCTTACGAGTTCCGCGGCGACACCATCAAACAGAGGCCACGCTTCCAGAGCAGTCTTTACGGGAATGTTGGATTGATCTTGATGATCCGGTTCATTGAAGCCAAGGATGATCTCTGGATGTTGCGCACGCATGCTCTCGAGGACCGCGGGAGTCTTCTCCGGATTCCAGCCCCAGACCATGGGCAGGAAGCGCATGGTCTGGTCCAGCACTGGCATGCCTTTGCTGGACGACTTGATGCTCCAGTTGTAATACCAGCTCGTGTGCAACTGGGAATTCGAAGGTGCCGCCCCAGCCAGGCCTTTCTTTGTGTTGCCCTGCACGGTAAAAACTTCAAGACCCTTTAGACATGCTGCCGACGCAAGAAACGTAGCGGCGCCACCGAGGAAGGAACGGCGTGAGTCTGACATGAGACCTCCTGTTGGAATTGCAAATGTATTCCATTCATTCTTTTGAACGCACAATCACACGGATTCAATCCGCTTCGCTTTGACGCCGGAGTACACTTTCCTGAAATCTCCATCAGGGTCAAACGCCACTACCGTATATGTGCCTGGATTGCGAACCTTGGGCTTGAACGATGTGCTCGCGATGCGAATCGTGTAGACCGTTACGTCGTTCGCTTCGTCGAGGACCTGCACGACCGGGTCACGGAACTCGGGCGTCTCCACAAGATCGAGTTCCCACTTTGCGCCCCACAGACCGTTATCCAGTTGCTCCGTCTCAATCGGCCAACCTTCAAACGGCCTTGCTCCGGGAAGGGATGGATCCACCCATCGAGGCCATATTGCAACCGTCGTCTTCCGAGTCTTCTTATCACATATCAGAATCGAATATCCCGTCGCGCGCAGCCGCAGGCCATCCAGTCCCGGGCCCGGATACTGCGCGGGAGAGGCGGTGGCAAGAATTGTGAGCTTGTTTCCAAACTTGTCGAGATAATCCCCGGTATTTCGCTTTCCATTGAGCGGATTGATGCCCGGCTGCGGTGGCCACCAGCGGCGCGGCCAGATGCTTGAAATGGCGGGCGTGCAAATTCCATATACGCCGTCGCGAAACTCGTTCACTCCGTAATGCGACATGCTGCCCAAGTGCTGATCGCCCGAGAGATGCGGCGCAAACGCCTTGCGGAACTTGAGAATCGCCTCATCGCGACCGTGCTGTGGCCACGCGTTGGAATCAAAGTCGGCCACCAGATGATCGCCCTCGACATACTCTCCCACTGGAGGCACATTCTCGTCAGGATCATGGCTGTCTGTGAAGATTCCATTCGGCTCGGTATGAATACCACCAAACACAGTCTGAGACACAGCGACTTTCATCCACGTTGCGCCGCTCCAATCCGCCGCCCATTCTTCCAGAAAAGCAAGCTGCCTTTCTCCAAGCAGTTGGGCATTTGGATCGTCACCGTGCGCAACGCTATCGAAGCTGTGGTTATGTGCAAATCCATTCACAATCTGCGCTTCCGGCAGCAAGGGTCGCGGCGCCGATTTCCATTTGCGGTCTTCAAGAATTGCGAAACTTACCCCCCCCCAGCGCAGATCGCAGTAGTACACGCCAATACCTTGCAGGACCGGCGTGGGATCGAATGGGTCTGGAAGGTGCGAGGTCTGCATGCGTTGCGCCATATTCACCCAGCGAGGCGACATTTTGTATCCACCGGAGTCCTGGATGGCGTATTCTTTGTCGCCATAGCGCACGGTGCCTACAGCGGCCGCGCCTGTCCCAAGCGCCGGATTGGTGGGACGCCCGCCGCAGCCCCAGATATTGCCATGAAACATGTCGTGATCATCCGTCATGCATACGGAGGGAATGTCCCTCAGCAGGTCGCGCACGGACCATCCGAAGATAAACCACTTCCGCTGAAAGTCATGCATCGCCGGAACCTCCAGTTCCGGTGTGCGGCTTTCAATGGCGCCGTATCCTCCTACCGGCTCGTAGATTTGATCCCCCGTCCACAAAAGAATGTCGGGCCTATGGAGCGACAGGTTTTTCGTGAAATCGGTGTGAGGAAATCCATAGTCCCAAATGCAAGTCAGCAGCCCCACGGTCAGCTTCTCCGCGTCTACTGGATCACGGCGGATCGTTCCCGAATGGAAATGCTGCACCGGCAACCGCTCACCGTTCGACAGTTCACATAGCACTCTGAAGCGGGCATCATCCTTCGGCTCCCAACCAGGGATGCGAAATACGGCATTGCATGCGTCGGGGTCAGTGTTTTCAGTGGCAATGGTCTTCCAGTCTGCGCCATCCTGAATCTGGAGCGATACGCGGTGCACTCCCTCGCCAAGCGGCGGGAGTTGTGCTGAGAGCTTCAGAACACCGCGGCTGACTGTGTAGAGAGTGAAGAGGATCGGTCCATACGCGCGATCTTCGTGAACATCGACCTTCGTGCCGCTCAGCTCCCAGTCCTTGAACCAGAATGTCATCTTGCCGCCCGCCTCTTGATCAGGCGGGTAGATGCCGAAATCCCTGATCGCGGGGAATGGCACTGGCGTCGCTTTCACCGGCGCAGAGCTGCAAACCAACGCGACACCTCCCGTAAGCCAGTAAGCCGGGACTTCACGGCTGATCTCTAATGCGTGCTCTCCGTCTACTTCCGCAACTCGCAGGGTTACGCTGTAGCCTTCAGCAGAAGGTACGGCGTGCAATTCCATGCGCAGGGGCCTGCTCAGATCGATGCGAGGAGCAGATGCTTCCAAATTGCCAATGAACAATCTGCCATCCGCATTCACGCCTGCGTTCATTCCACGCCCGTAAATAGCGGTCGCGCGATAGTCGTTCATCGGATTCTTGATGCCAATTCGAAAGCCTGCGAAGCCTTGCGCGGGGACCGCATCGCCAAGTTTTCCCAGGTGAACACTCATCGCAAAATTGCCCGGCCGCGGAGCCACTTCGCGCGTAAGTAGAAATACATTCCGGTCCCCGCCCGGCGAGAAGCACTCGATCCTTCCATCCTGGACCCTCCAATCCTGCAAGGGGTTGCTCCAGTATTCAGCTCCAGGCCATGGCCGGCGCAGGGTTTGCGGCCAGGCGCTGCGGAACGAGCAGGCAGTCGCGGATGTTTCTTCTTCAGCGGGCCATGAATGGGTAAGCGCAGTCGCACCCAAAGCTGTGCAACTTGCTGATTTCAGGAATTTGCGGCGGGTGAGGCGGCTCTTCATCACTTCTCTCTCAGTCCAAAGCTGGGCAAGGGCATACTAGCTTAAAAATGTAATCGATTACAAATGAATTCTGCTAGGCTGCTTCTTCAGATTGTCTGGAGTGCTCCTCCCGGTTCTCTCCTTCGCACCGGTTTGGCCCACCATGGGGCAATCTCGCGCCGCTCGCGTTCGCTTCCCTGACCATTCCTGCAACTTGCTGCAGCTCGCAGATTTCTCCGCATCCTTCAAAATCGATATACTGGCCTGAACTTGCCCGCAGCAGAGTGAAAGATCGGGACTCTTCATGGATATCCAGCAGGTATCGAAGCGAGCCGGCGTTTCCACCGCCACTGTCTCGCGTGTGCTCAATGGCTCACCGAAGGTTCGCCCCGCTACCTC
>JAJYJL010000474.1 GCA_021789565.1 Acidobacteriota bacterium | reverse complement strand
TAGAGAGCCTTCCCGGAGGCTTCGATGAACCGGTCAAGGAGCGTGGCGCCACACTCTCATCGGGACAAAAACAACTACTCTCCTTCGCACGAGCCCTGGCGCACGACCCGAGGATACTGATTCTGGACGAGGCGACCTCTAGCGTTGACCCGGAAACGGAACATATGATTCGTGAGGGTCTCCGCCGGCTCCTTGAAAATCGGACTTCCCTTGTCATCGCTCACCGTCTGTCAACCATCCAGAACGCCTTGAAGATTATCGTGATGCACAAAGGACACGTTCGAGAAGTTGGAACCCACCATGAGTTGTTGCGATTGAAGGGAATCTATTTCAAGCTTTATCAGCTCCAATACAAGGACCAGGAACTCCTGGCCCCTGCCGAACCGGCCAGAGGATCATGTCCAGAAATTGTTTCTTAATGGTTGCCGGTGAGCGCTCTGGCGATATGTACGGGGCCGAACTGGCTCAGGCGCTGAAAGCGCGGATCGCCGGTGCCGAGGTTTTCGGCTGCGGAGGCGAATCCATGCGCTCCGCCGGGGTTGAAACCATTGTAGATATCCATCAGGTCGCGCTGATCGGAATATTCGAAGTCGTATCCGGGTTGCCCAAAGCCTATCGAGCCATGCAGGACCTGGTCGCGGAAGCGGGCCGGAGAAAACCGGCGGTTGCCATTCTGATCGATTCGCCATCGCTGAACCTCCGCCTTGCTGAGCGGCTGAAAAAACACGATATCCCTGTCATCTATTTTGTCAGCCCGCAGATCTGGGCCTGGAAAAAATGGAGGATCAGGAGAATCAAGGCGTGCGTTAACAAGATGCTCTGCCTTTTCGATTTCGAAACTGAAATCTACGAAAAGGCAGGCGTTCCCGTCGAATGCGTTGGCCATCCGCTGGTGGACATGGCTGATCCCAGTCAGACCCGTGAGGAATTTTTCAAGCGTACAGGTCTTGATCCCCAAACGGCCACGGTCGCTTTGCTGCCCGGGAGCCGAAGAACAGAGGTCGATTTTAATCTTCCTGCAATGCTGGAAGCTGCCGCTCGCCTGGCGCAGGCCCGCCCCATTCAATTTGTCGTCGCCTCCGCTCCAACGATCGCTTCCCGGTGGCTGGAAACTCTGGTGGCCGGTGGGTATACCGGCAAAGCGACTCTGCGGACACTCCGTAATGCCACGCGCGAAGCTCTGCGGTACGCTGACGCTGCCGTGGTCGCGAGCGGCACGGCCACGATTGAGGCCGCCTTGCAGCAATGTCCTATGATTGTCGTCTACCGCGTTTCCGCCTTCACTGCGGCGTGCGCCAGAATCATGATCGATGTTCCGTTCTACAGCATGGTCAACCTGCTGGCCGGCCACGCGGCGGTCCCGGAACTGATCCAGGGCGACTTTACTGCCGCCAATCTGGCCGCCCAATTAGGAAGATTGCTGGATGACGACGGGGCGCGCGCCAGGATGGTCGAAGACCTTCAAAAAGTCCGCCTGCGGCTCGGTAAAGGCGGCGCCGTCGGCCGCGCCGCCGATGCTATAACTCGTTATATTGAGGAACCTAAGGCATCCCTGAAGGGCGATTAAGGCATCCTTGCAATTAGGGCACAATAACTCCCGGGGCTGAGAAATGTGTTTTTTTGTGATCAACCGTTCCACCGCCCTGCCGGGGATTGTATTATCAATGGTGTTGCCGTTTTCTTTTGAAAGGCTTGAATCCTGATATGAAGCACGCCGCTTGGTTTTGCAGATTAACGGGGGCCTTGAAATACCGCCCTGTAAACGCCTGCTGCTCGAAAACGGCCGGCCTGCTGGCGCTGATCCTTCTTTGCGGATCCTCGAGGGCATTGGCTGCCGATCCTGCACAGATTGCCGTCAAGAAATACGACATCACCGTTCAATTGTTTCCCACTACCCACATCCTTGATGCCACCGCCCGGATTGATTTTGTACCGCAGACCAGCATCAGCCAGCTCAATTTTGAGTTGAACAGCGCGTTGCGAGTGCAGAAAATTGTGGACTCGACAGGAGCAAATGTTCCCTACCAGCAGAATGGCTTGAGTCTCCAGGTCAATCTTGCCGGACCTGTTACTGTGGGGCAGGCTTCGTCCATCAGCATCAGTTACAAGGGAGGTCTTGGAACGGCAGATGGAAGCCCCGTCGAGGGCCTGAAGCTTTCTTACGTGGGCCCTGAAGGATCCTATCTGCTCTATCCCGGACGCTGGTTCCCGGTGGTCAGACCTGGCTACCAACGCTTTGCGGCTACTTTGCACGTCACCGTGCCAACCGGTGAAACTGTCATCGCCTCGGGAGCGCCATCGCCGGCCGTGGACCAGGGAGGCAACACTACCTACTCATTCGAGTTCGGTCAGTCATCTTTTCCGGGCACCTTTTATGCGGGCGACTATTCGGTCCAGCACGAGACCGCTTTTGGCGCCAACGTCTATCTCTTCCTGAAACCGGGCCATGAGAATTACGCGGCCGACTACGGGGCGACTGCGGCTAAGATCCTGAGCTTTTACTCCAACAAGTTCGGGTCACTGCCAAACGGCAATCTGGCAGTTGTCGAGATTGCGAATGACACAGTGGGTGGTTACTCTTCGCCCGGAATTGTCGCTCTTGCTTCGCGGGGATTCACCTCGCCCGTGAACGAGCAGCTTCTGGCCCATGAAATAGCCCGCCAATGGTGGCTGTGCCTCGTCAGTCCCGCGACGCCCGACGACGCCTTCCTCGACGACGGACTTTCTCTCTATTCCTCGGCGCTTTACATTGAGCAGTCGCAAGGAGAAACAACGTTTGAAAACCAGATGCCCTCGACTGCCACCGGGGCCCTCACCCACGAAGAGACAGCCGCGATCAGCCAGGCCGGATCGCTCCAGCCTTTTACTCCACAATACCAATCTATTGTGGCGCAGAAGGGTGCGATGGTTTTCCACATGCTGCGATGGGTCATTGGCGATGATGCGTTCACCAAGGCCCTGCACGAGGTGGTCCAGCAGTACGCTTGGAAATCCATCAGCACGATGGATTTTGAGAAAACCGTCGAGCAGGCCAGCAATGACAAACTGACTTACTTTTTTGCCCAGTGGGTCAGTTCCACCGGCGTGCCGCAGTTCAAGGATTCCTGGGCCATCTACCGCGTGGCAAACCACTATCAGGTGGTTGGCAAAATCCAGCAGGACCTCGACATCTTCCGAATGCCCGTGGAGGTGCGAGTCAACTCCGAGGGACGCAGGCCCATCAATGAAAGAGTCCAAATGGTGGGTACCACGGCAGATTTTACGGTGAACACAGTCACCAGACCAACCCATGTCGAGGTCGATCCCGGCAGCCACATCCTGAAGATGACCGACAATATCCGGACAGAAGTGGAAATCGCCCGTGGCGACCAACTTGTCGCCGAACAGGCCTACCTGGAAGCCGTGAAGCAATACCAGATGGTGGTGGGGCAGAACAAAAACAATTCGCTCGCCCACTTCCGCCTGGGTCAGATCTATTTCCGCCTCCACAACTACAATGCCGCGGCAGAAGAAATGCGGGCTGCCCTCGATGGCAACCTTCAGCCCAAATGGATCGAGGTCTGGGCACATTTGAGTCTTGGAATGATTTTCGACGCTACCGGGCAGCGGGACCGCGCCTTGAATGAATATCAGCGGGCCAAGCAGACAAGAGATGATACCGGCGGTGCTCAGGAGCAGGCCGACCAGTACATCAAGAAGCCTTACTCTGATCAGAACCGTGCCATCGGATAAAAGGGGTCTGAATCGCCCGCCCGATTCCAAACTTGGCAGGCTCCAGCTCCGCTTTAAGACGCCTCGACGGCAGGTGCGTGGCCAGTAAATTTCCTGTAATTTTCCTCAAAGGTCTTCAGCGCCGCGTCGTCATAGAGCACAAAGTAAATCTTCTCCAGGCTGGTGCGCGATTTAAGGTGTTCAAGCACTTCGCCGATCATAATTTCCGCGCATTCTTGTGTAGGAAAACCAGCAATTCCCGTTCCGATGGCCGGAAAGGCAATCGTCTTGAATCCCTTTTCCTCGGCGCGAAGCAGGCTATTCCGCGTCGAGTTCCGCAATGACTCAGCGGTAGTTCTCCCACCCAACTGCATGCTGGCCGCGTGGATCACGTAATAGGCCTTCAGGTTTCCCGCCGTGGTCACTGCAGCTTCGCCCAGGCGGATTGACCCGATGCGGTCGCATTCCTCCTGGATTCGCGGACCGCCTTTGCTCCGAATAGCGCCGGCGACTCCGGCTCCCAGCACCAGGTCGTTGTTGGCAGCGTTGACAATCGCATCAACCTCAACTTCTGTGATATCGCCTTTCATCAAGTAAATCCTGGCCGGCATATTTCCTCGGTTTGTTTGAGTCTAAGTTACTGCAAGAATAACTGAGACGGGCGCTTGTGGCTAGTACTTCGATCACTCCGGGAAAAGTGGGCTCGCCACTGGTGATGGGCCCCTTGAGGAACGTTACCCCAGCCAGAGTTTAAGTCGGCAAAAGTAACCGAGCTTTTGCGAGCGCGAAAGGCTGCCGTTGCGGCCACTGGTTGAGGGCAAGACGTAAATTCGCGAGTTTCCAAACCGGGCCCTTTGCTCTCCCAGATTCGCTTTTTGGCCTTGGAATTTCTCGAATGCTGTCTTGCCATTGAAGGCGATGACTTCGGGAGACGCGCGGAGCAGTTTCGCTTTGAGTGCAGGGACGCCCTGATTAAAATCTGATTTATCCAGATCGCTGATAGACCGGGACCAACGCTTGACGAGATCGGTCAAACCAAAACCAAATTCCAACAGGCGATGGTCCTCTTCCGGGGCCAGCCTGACCGGCGTCAGCCCCGATTCGTAGAGGAAGTTCCAGAACTGGTTGCCCCTGCCTGCGTAATAGTGCCCAATCATGGCCGAGCGCTTGCCGGGATTAAACCCGACAAACACAAGCCTCAACCCGGGGTGCAAATAGTCGGGCAAAGGGAGATACAAGCTTGGCCCTCGCTGAAGGAATCAAAGAGAACTTAAATGAAATTAAGG
This sequence comes from Acidobacteriota bacterium, assembly GCA_021789565.1. Next base: position 1,641 of record JAJYJL010000474.1, on the reverse strand, counting down.
CAGGGACGCCGTCTTCTTCGCTGCATGCTCCCGGCACTGCGCGACAAACCGCTCAAAGATTTTCAACTGCTCAGGATGCTCGGCTACCATTTCTTCCGGGTGCCATTGGACGGCCAGAAAAAAGGGATACTCATCCGCCAGTTCCACCGCCTCAATCAAACCGTCTTCTGAATGGGCTGTAACTTTCAGTCCTCTGCCCAGACGCCTGATGGCCTGGTGATGAAGGCTGTTCACAGGGCAGTTGCCAGTAACCAGGCCTTCCATCAGGGAATTCGGTTCCGTCACAGTTACAGAATGAGCCGTGGCGCTGCGGCTGCCTTGCTGCCGGTGATCGCGTTCGAGCCCCGTATCGTTTTTTAGATCCTGGTAAAGCGTTCCGCCAAACCGGACATTGATCAATTGTGATCCCAGGCAGATGCCCAGGATTGGCAACTCGGAGCGCATCCCTTTATCCATCAGGGCCAGTTCAAAGTCGTCACGTGGGCGGTTGATTTTGACGCTTTCGTACTTAACAGGCTCACCATAAAGATCAGGGTCAACGTCTTCTCCGCCCGCCAGAACAATTCCGTCAAAATCGCCTGACGATGGGAGCCCGTTCCCCGGAGGCATAATTACCTCGATTTCCTCGGCCCGGGCTCCCGCGGCCACCAGGGCCTTAAAATAGGGCGATTCCTGGCCCTTTGGTTTTTCCTTTTCTGGTATCGAAATTGCGATTTTCACGGTCTGGCAATCTGCCTCGTCCGGCCCCCTTCTTTTTTCCGGCCATGCCCCGCCGGGAGGTCACTATTTTCCCTTGACAGGGCCAGCTGATTCAAGTAGAAACATAATTATGCGTATGATGCATAAATATTCCTGTCGGGCAAATCCGTGAAGGCGATAACCGAGGCCGAAACCTTCAGCGCTCATACCAAACACGAAGGTACAACAAGCGTGGTCCGGGTAGCCGTTGCCGGCGCGACGGGCTATGCGGGGCTGGAACTCCTGCGCCTGCTTTCTCGCCATCCGCAGGCGCGCGTGACCAGGCTGATGTCGTCCGGGCGGGACGGGAAAAAAGAGTTCCCCATTGAGCATTCGCACCCAACTCTGAGGGGAAAGTTCTCGGTGCTCTGCCAGCCCCTCTCGGTAGAGACTCTCACGCCTTCGGAAGTTGACATGGTCTTCCTGGCTACCCCGCACGAGACGGCACTTGAGATCGCCCCGGCGCTTCTGGCGCGCGGCCTTCGCGTGGTTGACCTGAGCGCAGCCTTCCGTCTGAAGGACTCAACTGCTTATCCCCGCTGGTACGGGTTCGAGCACCACGCGCACGACGCATTAGAAGAGGCTGTCTACGGCTTGACGGAACTGAATGCTGAGCGCGTTGCCAAAGCCCGCCTGGTGGCCAATCCGGGTTGCTACGCCGCCTCAGTGATTCTGGCGCTAGTTCCCGTATTGCGGAACGGCTGGATTGACGAAAAGGCCGGGATCATTTCGGATTCGAAATCGGGCGCCAGCGGGGCAGGCCGCGGCTTGAGCGAAAAACTGCACTTTGTTGAAGTCAATGAAAACTGCCGCGCCTACGGGCTTTTCAATCATCGGCACGTGCCGGAGATGCTTCAGGCTCTGGATCTGGCGGAAAAAGATTTTACGTTCACGCCTCACCTG
>JAJYJL010000473.1 GCA_021789565.1 Acidobacteriota bacterium | reverse complement strand
TGCCATGATGGTGAGCGTCGGGTTCTGGCAGGCTGTTGAAGTGAATCCTGCTCCGTCCAGAACAAAGAGGTTCTTGACGTCGTGGCTCTGCTGGAACTGGTTGAGGACTGACGCTTTGGGATTGTCGCCCATGCGGGCGATGCCCACTTCGTGAATCGCCCAACCAGGCCCGTGGCTGTCCTCGCGAGTCGTGACGTTCTTTGCTCCGGCTGCTTCCAGCATGTCGGCTGCGGACTCCGCCATGTCCTTCAGCATTGCGTATTCGTTCTCGCCATACTTCATGTGGAAGTTCAGAACAGGAATGCCGTAGGTATCCATGACGTCCGGGTTGATCTCCACGAAGTTGTCCCAGCGGGCCAGGCACTCCCCAAACCCTCCAAGGCCGATGGATACAACAGGATCATTGATCGCTTTCTTGAACGCCTCGCCGAATCCGGGAGCGTCCAGATTGAATTTGACCCCACCACCGCCCTGGAACCCGTATCCGCGGAGGAAATTCTTCGACCGCGGGCCGTCGTGCGTGTTGCGGAAGCGGATGACATAAATGCCGTCAGGGCGGTTGGGTCCGTTAATCGTAGGCTTGCCGGTAAGCTGGGGCAATTCGCCGATGGCGCCGCCGCCCGAGATGTGGTCCATCAGGTAGTGGCCCAGCACGCCGCTGGAATTGGCCAGTCCGTTCGGATATTGCCGGTTGGCCGAATTGAAAAGGATGCGAACCGACTCGAGCGACTGCGCGCACAAGGCAACAACGCGTCCGTAAACTTCTGCAGGCTGGCGCGTGCTGCGGTCAATGTACAGCAGCCCTTTGGCGCGGTTCCGCTCCGTATCCATCAGGACCTTGTAGACCATGGCGTTGGGAATGTGGGTGCAGTTCCCAGATTTCAAGGCATCCGCCACAGTGGTGAAATAAGAATTGAAGTAGGAGTGCGTGACACAGCCGCGCTCGCAGGGGCCGCAGTAATGGCACGGAGCGCGCCCGTTGGTCGGCCTGGTCAGGTTGGCCGACCGGCCCAGCGTGATCGTCCGGCCAAGTTTCTTCTTCACCTGCTCCCGCAACAGGGTTTCCGCGCAAGTCAGTCCCATGGGCGGCTGGAACTTTCCGTCTGGAAGTTCGTACACGCCTTCCGGGATGCCGGTGATGCCGACATATTCTTCAACGATGTCGTAATAAGGAGCGAGGTCTTTGTAGCTGAGCGGCCAGTTCTCGCCGTAACCGTCATGGGAAGCAGCTTTGAAATCCAGATCGCTCAACCGGTAAGACTGCCGTCCCCAGACGTTGGTGCGGCCGCCGGTCACGCGCAGGCGCCCCTGCCAACTGAACGGCATGTCTTTGTCGGTGGTGTAAGGCTCGTCCAGGTCGTTACAGAACCAGTCGTAGTTGTACTCCATGCAGGCATAGCAGTCTTTCTGCACGGGACGCGTTCTGCGGATCACTTCCGGGGCCATGTCCCGGTACTTCAACTTAAATGCCGGTTCGTGCTCTGTAAAATTCTTATCAGATTGTTGCCGGCCTGCGTCGACGAGTGCGACCTTCAGGCCCGCTTCCGCCAACCGCTTGCACGCCCATCCGCCCGAAGCTCCGGAACCTACAACGAGCACGTCATAGACCTGTTTTCCCTTCTGGTTCATCACACCTCTCCTCCTATGATTGCCTTGATTGACTTGCCTGTAAGAAACGATTGCTGACGGCCGCAGGAGCGAGTTTCGGCAACCTGTGGATCGCACCGTTGAAAGCGGTGCAGGATTTACGCGTTAAATGTTTCCCCTCTTCATTTCCCCCATCAGATAATCGCAGGAACGGACACACAAGGTCATAATCGTCAGGGTAGGATTCTGGCACGCCGTGGAAACGAAGGCCGAACCGTCCATCACGAACAGGTTCCTGATGTCGTGGGATTGCTCAAACTGGTTGAGAACGGATGATTTCGGATTGTTGCCCATGCGGGCCACACCAACCTCATGGATGGCCCAGCCGGGGCCCGAAGGGTCCACGTAGGTCCTGATATTCCTGGCGCCAGCGGCTTCCAGCATTTCGCCCGCCGACTCCGCCATGTCTTTCACCATGGCAAGTTCATTTTCGCTGTAAGTCATGTGAAAATTCAGAACGGGAATCCCGAAAGCGTCCACGACGCTTGGATTGATCTCCACGTGGTTGTCCCAGCGCGGCAGGCACTCCCCGAACCCACCCATCGAAACGGAGTGGACCGGCTCCGCCAGCAGTCGCTTGAACGCGTTTCCGTAGCCTGGAGCTTTCCAGTTGAAGTCGGTTCCCCCGCCGCCTTCGTAGCCGTAACCTCGCAGGAACGTTTTCGACCGTGGCCCGCCCGGCAGATTGCGGAACCGGACCATGTAATTCCCGGCGGGGTTATTGGGACCATTGATATTGGGTTTGCCCGGCGCGTCGGGAAACTCGCCGCTGCCGCCGCCTCCCATAATGTGGTCCATCAGGTAGTGGCCCATCACTCCGCTGGAGTTGGCCAGACCGTTCGGGTACTGGCGGTTGGCAGAATCAAAAAGGATGCGCACCGACTCAAGCGACTGCGCGCACAGAATGACCACGCGCCCGTAGACTTCTTTACCTTCGCGCGTGTTCCGATCGATGTACAGCAGCCCTTTGGCCCGGTTCCGCTCCGTATCCATCAGGACCTTGTAGACCATGGCGTCAGGAATATGGGTGCAGTTCCCCGATTTCAATGCATCTGCAACCGTCGTGAAATAGGAATTGAAGTAGGAGTGCGTCACACACCCGCGTTCACAAGGTCCGCAGTAGTGGCACGCCGCGCGGCCGTTGATCGGCCTGGTGATGTTGGCGCTCCGCGTGGGAGTCAGCGTGCGCCCTAACTTCTCTTTAACGCGATTGCGAAACGTCATTTCCGGACAGGTCAGGGGAATTGCAGGCATGAATTTTCCGTCGGGTAACTGGGGCAATCCCTCTGCCTGGCCGCAGACGCCAACGTACTCCTCGACGGTGTCATAATAAGGAGCGAGGTCTTTGTAGCTGAGCGGCCAGTCCTCACCGTAACCGTCGTGAGAGGCTGCCTGAAGGTCCAGGTCGCTCAGCCGAAGGCTGACCCGTCCCCAGACGTTGGTGCGGCCGCCCGTCACCCGCAGGCGGCCCTGCCAGCTGAATGTGGTGCCTTTGGCTGTGGTGTAGGGTTCGTCGAGGTCGTCGCAGAACCAGTCGTAGTTATATTCCATGCAAGCATAGCAGTCCTTCTGCACGGGACGCGTTCTGCGGATCACTTCCGGGGCCATGTCCCGGTACTTCAGTTGAAACTTTGGCATGTGTTCCGAGAAATTCCTGTCAGACTGCTGCCGCCCCGCATCAACCAGAGCCACCTTCAGTCCCGCCTCTGACAATCGCTTGCAAGCCCAACCACCCGACGCCCCGGAACCTACAACCAGCGCATCATAGATTTTTGCGGTGCCTTTGCTCATCGAAAATCTCCCGCTTCAGGTTCGAAGTTGCGGTTCGCGCGATTTCACCTGCGGTCACCTGACGCACCCGCCCGCGAAATCATGGAGACCACGCGGAAAAATTTAATTCCGGATGGAATTCATCAGGCACAGGAACGGTTCGTGATGGCCACACCGGAATGCCCAGACGTATCTCACCCCTGAAGATGAATGATCGTAACAATCATGTGAACAAACGTCAACCAGAGCCGCGGCAAAAAACGCCCGCGAAGGGTTGTTCTTGATGGCGTTTCGGTGGTAGCATGAAGCCCTTGTCTGTCAAGAATAGGCTTCGTATAGGGCGAGCCTGAATGCACCCAAGGCAGGTATAAAGGATGAACAAGAATCCAGAGCGGAGTGTTTCCGGCAACAATCCCAGCCCGGAGAGCGGAATCAATCGGCGTGAATTGGTGCGGAGATTAATGATGGCCGGAGGGGCTGGCTTTGCTCTTCCTGCCATCGCGGAAGGACAGCATCATGGACTTAAGGAATCCGCCGCCCATACCGGCGCGAAGTCCGCAGCAGCCGAGTGGAGACCCGCGTTCCTGGATCGGCACCAGATCGACACGCTGGAGATCCTGGGCGAGCGCATTATCCCCGGTTCATCAAAGGCTCAGGTCAACCGCTTCATTGACCTGCTGCTTTCCGTGGATACCCAGGACGCGCAGAGGGAATTCCTCGGGTCACTCTCTGCCTTTGAAGCCGAGTCCCTCAGACGCTTTTCTCATCCTTATAAAGAACTATCAGAAACCCAGCAGAACGAAATTCTCACTTCCGCTTCTACAGCGGAGCACGGCAAGGCCGGAGAAGGGCAACCTGAGCGCATCACGATGCGTGACCATTTTGAGAATATTAAGAGTTGGGTTTCTGAGGCCTATTACTCTTCTGAGATTGGCATGAAAGAATTGGGATGGACAGGTCAGGTCTTCTTTACGAGTTTTCCGGGATGCCAGGATTCTGGTGAACATCACTCGTAAATTTGTTGCAGTTTTACTTTTTTTGGCTTTTTCGGAGTTAGCGCAAATTATAATTCCTTAAGTACCCTGGGTCTTACGGGGATTAGAACGTTATAAGATTTCGGCGTTGGTGAAGTGGTTTTCGTCCGGCGCGGTCAGCCTCAAGATGCGGTTGCTTCTGAGGTTGGAAGGGCCGGCTACTGCCTCAGATGTTGTCACATGATCTTTGCAAGTCAAACAAAACATTAATGTTGAATCGCCATCAACCAGAATGGGCGGGAGGATGCCACATAGCAATTTGCGCGAGCCAGGGCCATATTGGAGGCATGTTGACGGGTTGCACAATAACTCCACTTTTCATCGAATTCAGCGTCTTTTCCCTTGACTTGTTGCGTTATTGTGGCACAATTGATAACGGTAGATTAGTAGTTAACTATTGACTTGGGAGGCATTGTTAGGTAGGCTCTCTTCCGTTGCGGGAATTTTTCGAACCTAAAAATTCACCTGGAGGAGAGTCAAGTGAAAAGTTACATCCTGACCTTAGTGTTGGCCGTTCTGGTTGTGCTGGCCAGTGTTTCTCTGCGGAAAGCTGTTACGACAAGCCGAGTCGGCGTGAGCACTGGAACGCTAGTAGCAATCGGACCGTCGCCCGCACCGATTCCGCCGCCGGGATCAGTTGCCATCGGACCATCGCCTGCTCCGATTCCGCCGCCGGGATCAGTTGCCATCGGACCATCGCCTGCTCCGATTCCGCCGCCGGGATCAGTCGCCATCGGACCGTCGCCTGCTCCGATTCCACCGCCGGGAAGCATTAAATAGGCGGGGCTGCCTTTTTTATAAGCAGCCTGGCGAACCCACCAAAGGTTGGGTGATCTAACAGGCTGCTTATGAGCGGTATCACAGCAAGTGACATCCTGAGCTACGCCGGGTATGTACTCGAAGCCGGCCTATTGGTGTATCTACTTGCCCGTGGCAATCTGAAACCTCTCTGGGAACTCGTCTTCTACCTTGCCATGTCGCTTGGTGTGGGCGTGAGTCGCGCTTACACACTTGCAAGGTACGGGCTCACCTCCCCTCAGTATGGGAACTTCTACTGGACAACCGACCTGTTACTGGTACTGGCCGCGTTCGTACTGGTCGCATCCTTTTTCAGGCGTGCCTGTTTCCAGAACCGGGACATGTGGCAATTTGTCAGGTTGCTGCTCGGAGCAGTTCTTGTCTCGATAGCTGCGGTGTCGTATTTCTCTCTCTCCAGCCACCAAGGCAAGCTTTTCTCCTTCTTCATTGTTGAGTTTTCTCAGAATTTATATTTTGCCAGCCTTGTGCTGACTACGCTCTTGTATCTGATGACATTAAAAATGGACATTGCCGATGAGCGGCTGGGGATGCTGGTTTGTGGTCTGGGCATCGAGTTTGCCGGTCCGGCCGCCGGTCTGGCTCTTGTGTATCTGACAGGAGGATCTGAAGTTTCCCGGGTCATCGGGGTTTACTTTTTCCCGCTTTGTGACATGGGAATGATCCTGACCTGGTTTTACGCTATTTCCAGGGTGCCCGGTTTGGAGAGGGTTCCGCGCCGCATGGTGGATGCAACCCCCGCTTATGCGGAAGGAAATATTTCTCACTTATAGTTGAGGCGTCAAAATGCTTCTTGCTTTCCTGATTTTGACATTATCGGTTGCGATGTTCTTTTTCTATATTCAGACGATCTGTCAGAAAATCCTTCAGCAGGAGTTCGACCGGGACTACTTCCTGCCCATTGTTAATGCCAATCGTCTGGAATTTCCTGCGGTTCGAAAAGCGGTGGAAGAATTTGACGTCCCTGTTGACTATCCGCGGTTCTGCATGATGTTGAAGTGTGATTTCCTGGCCCTGAGTTATCTGCTGAAAAACGCTGCAAACGAAAGCCATCAGTATACGCCTCAGGACCGGCTTCTGATTTTCTACTTCCACTTGACCTACTTTGTCCTGCATATCCGGCATCTGCTGAAGATGGATGAGAAGATGCCGATCCTGCGGCTTACTTCAGTCCTTAGGTTTTTCGGAAACGTTGTTGGATTGAGAGTCAACTCGACGCACTTCCGGGACATCAGCGCTTCCGATTATCTGCTCACTCTGTAATCTGCTCCGCTCTAAGACAAGACCCTGCAAGCTGCCGCCTGAGCGCAGGCGCGGCGTTCTGCGCTTTGATCGTACGCGCGGCCGCCTTGCACAGTGGCACGGCCGGCAAG
>JAJYJL010000472.1 GCA_021789565.1 Acidobacteriota bacterium | reverse complement strand
GATGCGGTCGTTACGGGCAACGGAGATCTGGTTTGGAGCAAAGTCATAAGCGACGCTCTGCATGGGTCCCTGCAGGGGGAATACCTGGGTGGGCGCGTGCCCGGCGATGCTTTGCTGAAAGCGAAATGGGGCGTGCTCGACCCCAGACAATATATGTTCCCCACGGTTCAGACGGTAGCCGGGTGCCCGGAGAATTGCAGTTTTTGTTCCGTATGGGTCACCGACGGACGCCAACCGCGGCAACGGCTCACCACGAAAATAATCGAAGAAGCCAACGAGCTGTATGACATGGGCTTCCGCTATATCGTTTTCGCCGATGATAACTTTAATCCGGCTACGCTGGGCCGCATCGCTCGGGAGCCCAGCCCGCAGAAGAGAAGACAACTCGAGCAAATCCGTGAGCAACGATTGAAATTCTTTGATGAGTATAATCGGTCAGTCCCTCGAAATTTGTTCGCGTTCACTCAGATGACTACCGAGGTTACCAGCGACCCAGAGTACCTCTCTGCGATGGTCAACAAGATGCGGATCAGGGTGGCACTGGTTGGCATCGAGTCGTTTTCTCAGGAAGGGCTAAGGTGCGCCAACAAGCAATGGAATCCAACTGGACAGAAAATGGTCGAGACGGTGCAGAGCATTCAAAATGCCGGGATATTGGTCTTGAGCTCGATTATCTGTGGTCTTGAATCAGATAGCATACAGACGATTCAGACGATGAGGAGGATTGCCCAAGAATCCGGCACGCTCCTGGCTCAGTTCACTATTTATAACCCTTATCCCGGCACGAAAGACTTTTACGAAATGATGAACGATAGGAAGAACGTGACGAAGCCGGACTTCGTGCGGAAACATAAGACTGAAGTCCTCTACGACCGGTACTGGTTGAGGCCTTTAAGACCGATCGATATTATTAAGCATCCCCAAATCAGCCGGGAGAATTTGTTCATCGAGAACAAGAAGTGTTGGAATAGGTTTTATTCATTAAAGGAAAGCTTCAAGCGGACAAGATGGGGCATCGCGAGGCCGTGGTCATGGGCCGCGAAGGCCATCTATCTCTTGACGTGTTTCACATTCAAACGAGTATACGCTGGATATGGTATGGCGGCCGACGGCGTTCAAAGGAGACGTTTGGGAAGGATGACCCGGGCGATCATCAAGATCGCAGTGGTGACTTTCAACCATTACTCCGGCAGGCGGCTGAATGTAAACGTGAGCCACCGGTGGGCAAGGCCAAAGCACCCCTCCAGATTAGCGCGGGGTTCCGGCGGCAGGACTTTCAAAGTTGAAGCAAGCTATAGGTCCAAGAATATTTCCGGGGAGGATTCGGAATGTCCAGACGAATAATCGCACACCTCATGCTGGCGCTTCCCCTCTTCTTTTGTGTCACGGCTGCAGCTCACGGCGGGCCAAATTTCGCCGGAACGTGGAATCAGGACAACTCGCGGAGCACTGTCCCGCCTAATTGGACGCTGAAGTACAGTAACAAAATTGAGCAAAGCGATTCCACATTGATAATCACCACCACACTGCGCGGCGGGTCTCGGGGCGCTACAACATTCACGCGGACCTACAACCTTGACGGTAAACCGAGCGTTACCAAAGGCCGCGAGGGCAACCCCATAACGACTACCGCCCAATGGAAGGGTAGGGGCCTGCAAATTGAGACCGTCGAAAAGGAGAGGGGCGGCGAAGTCAAGAGTGTAGAAACGTGGACGCTCTCAGGTAATTGGAAAACTCTCACCAAAACGATTCATACCTCGGGGCCACGTGGAGAATCGGATCGCCGATACGTTCTCGAAAGGCAGCAGCCTTAGACAAGGGTCTGGAGATGAGACACAAGGCACTAATGGTATTGGGCCGGCTTTTTTTCTTCTGCCTCGCCAGCTTGCCGGCTTCGATGATTGCTCAGACATCCCCCTGCAAACCCGAATCTGTTTTGCCTAGGCCAGATCTGACCGCGCCGGCGACAAACCCGGCAGATTCGATCAAAGAGAACCGATGGGGCCTGAGTGTCGCCAGAGACCCTGGACTACACCGGGGATTTCCTCCAGGTTCATTATTGGATCCGCTCGCGTCGCCTATCCCGAAGTGTATCCACCTCTCATCCGGCAGTCCTGCACTTGGTCTGCACTGGCAGGCCGCGTCAGCGGGCGGATTCGAGACAGGCGCGGCGATCACGCCATGCCCCTACGGCGTGCCGCGTCTCTGTCCCCCACAGGCCTCCACAGGTTTCACGCATATTGTGGAATCTCCTGGCAAGGGCGTCCTTGCTTCAGGAGGAGTATTCCAGTCCCCAATCTGCCAAACCCCCGGCTTCCAGCTACCTGATGCCCAACCTGCTGACCCTGCAGGTAATAAAAGCGAGCCCCTGACCACGCCCAAGCTGTTTGTCGGTGACGTCATTCACGACGAAAAGCGGATATGGAAATTTCCGTGGGAAGTCGCGCACGGGCATCATTGGAAGCCAGCCTTGGCTTTCACTCTTGCGGCCGCAGCGCTGGTTGAACTCGATCCACAAGACACTCCTTACTTCCGGCGCACGCAGAGTTTTTCGGGCTTCAATCGGTCTTTCAGCTCATTCAACACCGGACTGAGCGAGGGGCTTTCCCCCGCTGCCTTTCTTCTCGTGGGACATGAGCGAAAGGACGTTTATGCGGAAAAGACAGCATTGCTCGCTGGGGAGGCGCTGGCGGATTCGGAGATCGTGTCCGAGGTCATGAAGAATGTGGACCGGCGCCTGCGACCGGTCCAGATTCCTCCTTATGGAGACTTCGCTCACACCTGGTTAAAAGCAGGCGGCGGAATTCTCATCAACCGGGGCAGCTTTCCCTCGGGCCACGCCATCGGGGCTTTCTCGATGGCCACGGTCATTGCGGAACGCTACCGGCAGCATCGCTGGGTCCCGTGGGTAGCATACGGGCTGGCGGGGCTGGTCGGATTCTCGCGCATCACGCTGCAAGCGCATTTTCCCTCTGACATCTTTGCAGGCGCGGTTCTCGGCTACGCCATCAGCCACTACGTTGTCCTTCGAAACCAGAAGTAAGGCGTACACACTTCGGCTTCCATTTAGATAACCACGCTTCCCAGATACAACGCGACGGCTGCCACAACTGCGCCAGAGTTTTCGGCAGCGTTCACTCTACATTTCGTCGGATCTTGCGCAGGCGCGACCTCACGGCTCGATATTCAAGCCAAATAAACCAGATCACAATCAGGTCGACAACGGTGAGCGCGATCAGGCCGACGCTGCCAGTTAGAGCGAAGCGGTAGACCTGATACAAAACGAACCCACCAAAGACGATCATGGCGACCGGATAACCCCAGAGCTTGTTTTTGAGCAGCGCAACAACTACGAACATTTTGACGATGCCATGGCCAAGCAAGTATATGGCCACGAAATGTTGCCTGGCGAGCGAGAAGCGGCTGGCAGTATGGCGAAGATAGTTGGCAACGAGATCGCGAGGGTCTTCGGCGATTTCGTCCTGGGTGAGCAACCCAACCGCACGGACAATCAGTCCCGGGCTGACTGCCCAGATGGCGATGCCGCCTGCGAACTCCAAGAGGGCGTCCAGCCCCTTGAGCAGCACGCTGGCCCGAAACAGGAGTTCTCGAAGGTGTGCTTTTCTGGATCCTCTCATGTTCAGCTCATTCCGAGTCCGCTGGGTCTTCTTCAGATGTTATACCGGTAAGTAGCGTGATTCGAAAGCTTTTTGCTCTTAGAGGTGTTGAACGCAATATTCACGCAGGCATGCTTCCCATGAATGCCACAATAGCTACCACGGCGCCCGCCATAGCGTCGAGCGCATAATGGTAGCGCCCGCGGACAGAGCCGAGCACGATTCCAACGGCAATGATTAGGTAACAGATTCCGGCCGCCGGAAGAATTCTCATGAGGGCTAGGCTGGCGGAGACGGCGCCCGCGACATGTCCGCTGGGAAATGTGTTGACCTTAATACTGGCATGGTCGAGTATCCAGAGATTGAACGTTCGCAGCGGCGGCGCATGGCGCGGGGCATGAGCATCATTTGCCAGCTTCCGCGGCGCCTGGGCAGGAAACAAAGGCGTCAGGCCAAAGGCGGTAAAGACTGCCGGCAGAACCACGCTCCAATACTCACCTGCGAATCGCCCCAGATGCGCGAAATACAGCACCGCAATGCCAGACGGCACAACCACATAGCACTGAAGGTACGAAAACTCCAGCAGCGCCTCCAGCCAGGCGGGAAATCCGCAGTTTGGGCTCAAAAAGGCAAGCCAAGGGATTTTGAAAAAGCGCTCGTCCCAGCGAAGGAAGGCTCCCTCGAAGGAATGATCTGAACGGGGAAACGTTAGACGTCCGGCCTCGTGGTATCCCAGAAGAATCAATGGCGCTGGAAGCGAGTCGCGAACCACGGAGACAAACAGCCGGGAGGTATGCCCGATGGCTCCTGGAAGGAGGAAAAGTCCAACGGCAACTGTGACGTTGGCCATCAGGATCTCTAACCGGCGTCGCGCTGGAACTCTGATGAAGAATGAAAGCAAAGTAATGTAAGCAAAATACGCCAGGCAAATCCATTCCGAGCGGCGCAAGAGCGTCAAATTTAGGGTCGATCCGAGCAAACGTAACCTCCCACAGCTGAATGCGAGCCGCCGGCGAATATATTATCGCAAGGGAACGCTTTCCGCATGGCGCGGAGGACGGCCCGCCCGCTTGCCTCAGGCCGGGTTCAGGAGCAAAATTATTCTCTGAGGGCAGTTTTGATGTTCCTTGTTTCGCTAAGGTGGTCCGCCAAGCGTTGGCTTCGGTTGTACCGCGAGACCCGGATGGTCGCCCTGGCGCTCAAGTCGCCTCGCCATCCGGTGCTTGCCCACATCGTGCCGATTCGTCGCTGCAATCTGTCCTGCACGTACTGCAACGAATTCGATGATTTTTCGAAGCCAGTCCCAACTCCGGAGATGCTTCATCGCATCGACTTGCTGGCGGCGCTGGGCACGACAGTCATTACACTGAGCGGCGGTGAACCGCTGCTTCATCCCGAGATCGAAGAGATTGTTCGGCGGATCCGGCATCACGGCGTAATTGCAGAAGTCCTGACGAACGGTTATTTGTTGACTCCAGACCGAATCCAAGGGCTGAACCGCGCAGGCCTCGATCACATGCAGATCAGCATTGACAACGTGCGGCCAGACGAGGTTTCAAAGAAGAGCCTTAAAGTTCTCGATCAAAAGCTGCGCTGGCTCGCCGAGTTCGCTGAATTTCACGTGAGCATCAACTCGGTGGTCGGCACCTCTATCGAGCATCCCGAGGACGCTCTCACGATCGCCCAGCGCGCGGTCGAACTTGGACTGAGCAGCACCGTCGGGATCATCCATGACCATTCGGGACAGCTCCGGCCGCTCGACACTGAGCAGCAGAAAGTGGTCAAAAAAATTGAGGATCTCTCAAGGCCTGCCTTTTCTGCTGCCCGGCACAATCCTTGGCAAAGGAACCTAATTCGCGGCTTGCCCAACGAGTCGCATTGCCGCGCCGGTGCCCGTTACCTTTATATTTGCGAGGACGGCCTGGTCCATTATTGCTCCCAGCAGCGCGGCCATCCCGCAATTCCACTTTCCCAATACACGGTCGAAGACTTGGAGCGCCAATCGAACACCGTAAAGCCCTGCGCTCCCTACTGCACGGTCTCCTGCGTGCATCGGGTAGCTCTGCTCGACAAGTTGAGGGAAAATCCCCGGCAAACGCTGGTGGAGTTATTTCCGCCTCAGAGCGAGCACGGTCAGCAGAAGCGACTGCCGGTTCCTGTACGAATTTTGAGCGCGCTTTTCCTGCCTGCCCATGGCGAGCGAAGCAGGCGTTTTTTCAGAAAAGCAGCGTCGCGGATTCTGGGAATTAACTAAACGGTCCGGTGGCTTCTCCTGGAGTTCATTTCCCTCTAAGTTGGGGACCACCTATCGAATCAGAACGTGGAGTAAAGTTTGCGTTTGATGTCCGGCCAGAATTCTGCCGACGCGTTGTAAAGGGCCGTGTTGCCGAGGTCAATCCCGATGCGGGATAAGGTGTGGCCGAATCCGCGGTCTTGCTGGGGATAGTAGAGGTTCGAAAGGCCGGCCGCAATCACCGTTCCCGATAGCGCCGATGAGTAGAAAACGGTGCGGCCCGAGTCGCTGTTAGTAACAAAGACACGCGAGATCGCATACCAAACGCGCTTGCCGAAGGAGCCTTCTCCGAGGCGGAAGTAACGGGGATCATGGTGCAGCAGCACGGTTAGCGCATAGTCGCCGATGAAGCTGGAGATGTTGGAGTCCAACTCGAGTGCGCCGAAGCACTGTCCGTAGCTGCCCCAGCCCTTTCCGTAGCCGCAAAAACCGTCCGTGGACGAGTGTTCCAGTGTCCCCGCCTCAAACGCTCCCACACCCAGGCCCAACGGATCGTAAGCCGACTGGGCCCATTCTTTGAATTTCTCCCGCCGGGTCAGTGGCGTAAATTGTTTCGCATAGTCCACCTTGTAGGCAGGAACCACCCAAAAAATATGGCCCGGCGAGCCTTGCAGAGCAGGATTGTTGTTCTTCTCCTCCTTCGTCTGCCTCACCGCAGGAGCGTCCTGCTGATTTGAGGGCCACTGGCGGATGCCCCCTAACTCAAGTCGGCGACGCGTTCCGTCCCGAAGGGTG
>JAJYJL010000471.1 GCA_021789565.1 Acidobacteriota bacterium | reverse complement strand
TGATTTCCTGGTTGCCGGCGGCATCTATCCCGGCACAAGGGACTGATGAGCCAGAGCGTCAGGCGAGAGGAGGCAAATGAAGGCTATTATCCTGTTATCCGTGATGGTGCTTGGATTCTCAGTCTTAACGGTTGGAGAACTGGTCTATCTGCGCACAAAGAACGTCGATATTTTGGCGCACCTGCAGGTCACGCGCACCGAGGGGCGCAGGGTGAAGGTTTTTTTCGAAGCCGTCGGCGCTGTTGCCTTCGTGCTGGGTCAGCCGGTTCTGCTGACAGCCCTTGTAGTCTGGGCGTCGAATCATATGAATCCGGAAGTAATGCGGTCGATGATGAATTTTCTCGATTTCCTCAGGTAGAGTGCGGGAGTGCAAGGGCCATTAGGATGATGGGATTTGCGTCCGGGTAACCACGGGCAGGAGAGGCCCGCGCCGCCCGCCCTATCTTGTTATCTCTCCTTCGCTACCCCTCACACATCACCGGGCTGCTATTTCCATCCTTCACACTTCATGCTTTTTGAGGTATATAGTTGTGGGCCTGATTTCGTGTCCGCGCCCGCGCGTACCGATAATTCGGGGTATACACCACCGGCCAATCCACGGAGATTTGCCCATGAAGCCGAAAATAGCATTGCTGGCAGGACTACTGCTTAGCGCAAGCCTGGGGCTGGCCGCGCAGCAGCAGCAGTCTGCCGAGTGGGTTGATCCCTCCACGGGCCACCGCATTGTTCGGCTTTCGCGCGAGCCGGGGAGTTCAAGCTCCTACTTTACACAGAACGAATTCACGCCCGACGGTCGTACGCTGGTAATCACCACACCTGATGGGCTATCCGCCATTGATCTGGCGACGCGCGCCATTCGGGCCATCGTGAGCGGCCGCGTCTTTATGATCGCGGTAGGCCACAAGACCCCGACGGTTTATTACATGAAGCAGCAGGCCGTCTATGCGACGGACGTCTATTCGGGCGCCACGCGCGAGATTGCACAAATTCCTTTCCGCGGCCGCGTGGCCTCCGTAAATGCGGATGAAACTCTTCTCGCCGGCAGCACCGTCGAAGGCAAAACGAATCAGCGCTCCGGAGAATTCACGCGAAGGCCGCCGCCCGCGCCCGGGAAAAGGGCCGCAGGCATCGAATCGAACCTTCACCGGCGCTGGGCGATGCACCTGCCGATGGCGCTCTATACGATTGACATCAAGACGGGACGTGTTCGGAAGATTTACCGCAGCCATGACTGGCTCAATCACGTTCAGTTTTCGCCCACGGACCCGGGCCTGATCATGTTTTGCCACGAAGGGCCCTGGGAATTGAAGGATCGCATCTGGACCATTCGCACCGACGGCAGCCATCTCACCAAAATTCACACGCGTACCATGATGATGGAGATTTTTGGCCACGAATTCTGGGGCGCCGATGGCAAGACCATCTGGTATGACCTGCAAACGCCACGAGGGGAAGACTTCTGGCTGGCGGGTTACGAGGAGGCTGCAGGAAAACGAATCTGGTATCACCTGGAACGGGATGAATGGTCGGTGCACTTTAATGTTTCGCCCGACGGAAAGCTCTTTGCCGGGGACGGAGGAGACAGCCAGATGGTGGCCCGCGCCAAAGACGGAAAGTGGATATACCTTTTCCGCCCGGAGCTCATTCACAACCGCGGCCTGGAACAGCCGGGATTCATCCAGCCGGGCGTTTTGCACGCGGAGCGCCTGGTGAATATGTCGAAACATAACTACCACCTGGAGCCCAACATTCAGTTCACACCCGACGGCAAGTGGATTGTCTTCCGGTCCAACATGGA
The DNA here is from genome assembly GCA_021789565.1 of Acidobacteriota bacterium. Next base: position 4,847 of record JAJYJL010000471.1, on the reverse strand, counting down.
CGGAACAACGCAGGTGTACGAAGTCGAAGTCGCAAAAACGCAATAGCCCGGCCACGCCGGATGTGATCTGTGGGGCGATCAACGATCCAAGGAGATTTGACTATGAAGCCGAAGATGATCTTGCTGACTGTATTGCTGATCGGAGCAAGCCTGGCGCTGGCGGCGCAACAGAGCGATCCCGTAATCGCGCTGATGAAAGAATTCACAGAGGCTGACGGCCCTTCCGGAGCCGAGGGTCCGGTGCGCAAACTTTATGAACGCGAGATGCGCAAGGCGGGCGCCGAAATTTCGACAGACGGCCTGGGTTCCGTGATCGCGAAAGCTCCGGGCAACTCGGCTGGGCCGCGAATCATGGTTGATGCCCATTTGGATGAAGTCGGCCTGATGGTGCGCGCCATAACGCGACAAGGTTTTATCAAGGTCCAGACGCTGGGTGGCTGGCTGGGCACGAACATGGTGGACCAACGTTGGACGATCCTTACCAGGAAGGGACCCGTCCCGGCGGTCAGCGGCACTCAGGACGGACACATCGCCACGCCGGAATTAACCACCTGGTCTGTAGATCCGCAGAACGTTTATCTCGACGTGGGCGCGCACAGCCGGGCGGAAGTGGAAGAACTGGGCATTCGCCTGGGCGATCCCATTGCGCCGGCAAGTCCTTTTATCGAACTCGCCAACCACCGCTACGCGGCCAAAGCCTGGGATGACCGCATCGGGCTGCTGGTGCAGATTGAAGCGCTGAAGATGCTTGAGCGCGAAGGCGCGAAGACGCCCAATTCGGTTTTCTTCACCGGCACAGTTCAGGAAGAAGTCGGCCTGCGCGGCGCAACGACCGCGGCAGAAGTCGTCAAGCCCGATGTTGGAATCGCCATCGAGGTTGGCATTGCCGCGGACTCTCCGGGTACGAATTCAGGCCAGGCAGAGGAGAAGCTGGGCGCGGGCCCCGGCATCTTCGCCTACGACGCTTCAACACTTCCGAATCGAAAACTGTTCGATCTTTTCCGCAGCGTTGCGGAAGCCAATCAGATCCCGCTGCAGACTGACCTGGTGGTGCGCTACGGGGAAGATGCGGCGAGCATGCAGAAAATTGACGGCGGCGTGCCCGTCATCAACTTTGTGGTCCCGGCCCGATATACGCATGCCAACACCGGAATCATCGACCGGTCGGATTTCGACCAGGCTGTGCGGCTGCTAGTTGCTGTGCTCAAGAGGCTTGATGCGCCAACGGTAAAGAACCTGACGAACTTCCAGTAGCCGGCAGCCACGGAACGGCGATGTTGCGGTGGGATCTTCTGCCAATCGCAAACTGCAATCTCTCGGCGGGAATGCGACGCGACAACTACCCGCTGCCAGGCGCAAAGACGCTGCCCCGGCGCCCCTTCGCGGGAATCCCAACCGGACCTGAGCGGAATAATGTCCCCTGGCCACAAGCCGTCGCGATATCAGGATTGGTGAAAACAGAAAAAAGCGTGGAAGCGGGGTTTGAAATTGAATGCAATTCTGAATAAAGCCGAAGGGGCCGGGAGATAATCACAGACCCACTCACGGGAGTGTGAAACTTAACGTACCCAACCCCTTCGGCGAGGCTTCACTTTGTCATAGGGAGTTATTGACTGTCAAATAAAATTCGGCCGCAGCCGCAACAGTGCCTGCGGGGCCACGGTTGGGGCGCCTGCCCGTGAATTGGGAATACGGAGACGAACACCAGACCGTCCCTGCAAGAATTCGTCAAGCCGCACCGCAATTTCGCACTCTCCCCGATCCTGGCAATTTGTTGTGGACGGTGCCTGCCTCGCATGTTTGAATGGAAAAGTCTGGCTGCGCTGACCTGACCGGATTAATTCACCGTTCCAAAGCGAAGGTTTCCTTCGCGCTGGAGCGGGCAAAGGGTACGGAAGCGGAAACCTGACGCAGCCAAAGTAGAAGGGAGTCCGTTATATGTCTCAAAAACTGTCTTGCCGCCTGATCATCACGGCGCTTGTGGTTGTCGCATTCATTTTATCCTGCGGTCTCGAGCTTCGCGCGCAAGGCAAGCCAGCCGTCGGCTCACAGAATGTTGCCATCGCCGACCCGCCGCTGCCCGTACCGGCCACCAAACCCTGCACGGTCCAATTGTTTCCCAAAGAGGACTTCGGCCCGGCGGGCGAGAACACGCGCATGGATTCCGTTCCGCACCCGTTCAATTACGACCCGCCCGCCGGCTGCAAGGGGCCGTGGGCCAAGGTGGTACTCCAGGCAGATTTCTCCGTTGATCCCGGGCACCAGTATGACCGCACGGCATCCATCTGGTTGAACGGCGTGAACATATACTTTGGCACCACCGAAGAGCCCTCGCCGGATCTCGGCCCAAGCTGGCAGATCGAGCGGGACCTTACCGATTACTCCAGCCTGCTGCGTTCTCCCGGCAAAGGCGATGCGCTCATCAACAACTGGATTGACTCACTCCGCGCCAGCGTCATCCACGCAAGCGCCCGGATCCTTTTCTACCCCGCCGATGCCGCTCATCCCGCGCCCCGCGCGCCTGATGAAGTCTATGCGCTGAACGCATCCAACGAGCCCGCGAACCTTCAGACCGGCGATGATCAGCTCGTGCGCAAAATTACGCTCCCGCGCAACACGGAACGCGTTTATCTGGATGAGTTTGCGCAAAGTCAGTTTCACGACGAGTTCTGGTACACCTGCCTGCCGGACAAATATATTCAGGAAACCATGGCTTTCGCCATGAGGCGCGGCTACAAAGGCGCGCCCAAGCGTCCGCGCGCGTGTAGCGGCGGCAGTTATCGCGAGGTTGAGGTCCTGGTTGACGGCCAGCCGGCGGGACTCGCTCCAATCTTCCCCTGGGTCTACACCGGAGGCATCGACCCTTTCTTATGGCGGCCCACACCTGGCGTGCAGACCCTCGACTTTGTGCCTTACCGCATTGACCTTACTCCATTTGCCGGCCTTCTGAGCGATGGCGCGGAGCATTCCGTTGCGATGCGTGTGCTGGGTTCAAACCATTACTTCTCGGTGGGGGCAGCCCTGCTGGTTTACCGCGATGCGAAGACTGAGCATACCGGCGGCGGCGTTACGCGCAATACGCTGAAGGGCCAGTCACTCGAACCCAACGTCACCAGTACGCTCGGCCGGGACCCGGAGAAAGTGAACGGCAACGTAGCGACCCAGGCAAAACAGAGTTATGAGATTGAAGGTTATGTCAATACGGCGGCGGGGCGCGTGCGGACGCGCGTGGAGCAAAACCTTACGTTCAACAATACGCAGACGTTCTCCACAATCAATGCCAACGCCACCCGGCACGTTACCGAGCAGTCAGGACGCATGACCGGAACAAGCAGCAGCACTGGGGGTGATTCCGGTGGGCGCACGGTCCAGCGCTCGCTGGATTATTCGCTTACGGCCGACGTGTTGCGGAGTTTCAAATCCGACCACAGCCGCACTCAGAGCGTCCATCTGCACCAGGCCTACGACAAGCACGTCGAGCAGCGGGAGGCCGGGCTTGCGCCCTACACCGCCAGCGTCAGCAATGTTCGCACCGCTGCGGATGAGGTGAACTTCAACTTCAACGCGGGGCATGTGGGACTTTCCGGCAACCGGAACCAGACCAGTACGCAGACTTTCGCCTTTACCGACTCGCTCGGCGACTGCTACAAGGCGGAACTGGAAGCAAAGGGCGGCAAAGTCACAGGCTTCTCCGAAGGCAAGGGCTGCAGCGCCAGGCCGATGCACTGGTTTGCGCATCCCACCGGCGCGCCGGACAGCTTTGGTTGGCGCAAAAACGTGAAGCCGTAGCCAAAGCTCGGACCGGCGGTGCTGTGGGCCTGAGAGTCTGCCCTAATGAAGAGTACACTGCTTGCGCCGCTTATAACGATGGCTGGCAAGCCAGAGCAGCGCACCCGGCAGGCCGGTGACAAGGTATTTTTCAACCAGGTCCAGGGTTTCCGGCCCGCTGACCTCGGCGGTAATCGTCAGTAGCCGCCCCAGAATGGCAGGCTGTATCTTGCTGATCCCGCGGACCTCGGCCCCATGGCGCTGGTCTCCACACCGAAGATCGAGGACGACAGCATCATAGAGCGCATCTTCCATGAAAGCGGCTACGGCTCTTTCGCTCCCGTCTGCCGCATTTTCGGCGGCCAGCTTTCTCATCAGATAGAAGAGGTTACGAAGAGACACGTCGTCGGTCAGGATCAGGACCTGGCGGTGCAACGGCGCGGAATGCGCAGAAGTTTCTTTTCGAATTGCAGTCGTGCTCATGAATTGAGGCTGGCCGGCGCGCTCGCAAACGAGTTGACGGCCAATTTTTCTCCCACTGAATTTGCAAAGTACTGGAGGACAGTTGCCATCCTCAGCACCCCTGCTCTCTCCTTGAGGTTCAAGACATGCCGGACCGGCATGGAAAACATCAGAAAACGGAAATAGAGGCCCAGAAGCCTCTCACCACGCGACAGGCACCGGCGTGCGGGCTCGCTGTTCTTCAGCAGGAATTGCAAAGTGAAGAAGGCGCACTTGAGCGCAAGGCGGACCTGCGCATAATCGAGCGAAGCATGGTTAGCATAGGAATCACGAAGAAGCGGATATTCCAGCTGAACGGCGTGGACGACTTCTCTGAAATACGGCCGGCCGAATTCCCGCTTCAGGGCCTTTTCGCAGAACGTCTGGATATAGAACAATAGCAGCGCTGAGGAGACAGCCAGTACTACAACCGATACGACCACCCGTAATCCCTCCCTGCTGTGCAGCGAAACTCCTGCACCAAGCTACTATCATACGCCTATATGCTCATCTGACAAGATGACGACAATGCTAATACCTCTCTGTCTGGTGGGCTGACAGGATCCAGAGGATACAAC
>JAJYJL010000470.1 GCA_021789565.1 Acidobacteriota bacterium | reverse complement strand
CGATCTCCCAATTCTGGCCGGACGGTGATGCTGGCCATTGACCATGGCTATTTTCAAGGGCCGACTTCGGGGCTGGAGCGGGTGGATGTCAACATAGTGCCGCTGGTGCCTTACGCGGACGCGCTGATGCTTACCCGGGGAATTCTGCGCACGACGATTCCAGCCACCGCGGCCAAGCCGGTTGTCCTGCGCGCCAGCGGCGGCCCAAGCATCCTGAAGGAGCTGTCGAACGAGCAGCTTGCGGTGGATGTGGAGGACGCGCTGCGGCTGAATGCGTGTGCGATGGCAGTCCAGGTGTTCATCGGCGGCGAGTTCGAGACGAAGTCGGTCCACAACCTTACGCGGCTGGTGGATGCGGGAAATCGGCATGGGATTCCAGTGCTGGCGGTAACAGCCGTGGGAAAGAATATGACGCGCGACGCGAAGTATTTGCGCCTGGCCTGCCGCATTTGCGCTGAACTGGGAGCCCACTTTGTAAAGACCTATTACGTGGCAGAGGATTTCGAGACCATTACGGCCTCATGCCCTGTTCCGGTCGTCATGGCGGGCGGTAAGAAGATTCCGGAACCCGAAGCGCTGCGCCTTGCTTACAACGCGGTGAGCGAAGGGGCGGCGGGAGTGGATATGGGACGGAACATTTTTCAGTCATCCGCCCCACAGGCGATGATTCAAGCCGTCCGGAAGGTCGTCCACAACGGGATGAAACCCGAGCAAGCCTTTGACTTGTATCAGACGCTAGAACGAGAGCAACAAAGAGAATTTGTGTCCTCCGAGGCGTGAGCATGGGGTTCAACGCTACCGTGCAGCTCCTGCGCCGCTTTCGCCCTGCGCTCAGCATCGGTATTCTGACGGCAGACCTTGGGAAGCTAGAGGCCGAGGTGGGTCTGCTGGAGCACGCCGGCGCTCAGGTGGGGCATTTCGACGTTATGGACGGGCGCTTCTGCCCCATGATGACGTTTGGGCCGCCCATCGTGAAAGCGGTCAAGACGTCCCTACTGAAAGATGTGCACCTGATGATCGAGGATCCCCTGGAGAAAGTAAGCGATTTTGTGAAGGCCGGGGCAGATATCATTTCCGTTCACGTGGAGTCCTGCCGTCACATCCACAGAGTCCTGCAGGCCATGGGAGGCATGGTGAATGCCAACGACTCGGAACGCGGAATCATCCGAGGAGTTGCGCTGAATCCAGGCACGCCACTGGAAGCCCTGGAGCCGCTGCTCGACATGACGGAGATGGTTCTGTTGCTGGCCGTGAATCCTGGTTGGGGAAAACAGTCGTTCATCCCATCCACGATGGATCGTATTGCACGGGTGAAGCGAATGATCTCGGACGTAGGCAGGGACATCCTCGTGGCCGTGGATGGCGGGATCACGCGGAACAATATTCGAGAAGTGTCCCAGACGGGCGTGGACTTGATTGTGACGGGAAGCGCGATTTTCGATGGAAAAGCCCCGGAGGAAAATGCGCGGTTCATGCTCGCAGCCTTGCAAGGCGAGTGAAGCCAATGCAAAGCCGGTGGTCGGAATCTGAAGCGTCAAACTTTTTAGAGCGCTATGGCCCGCGATCCGGCGAAGACCTCGCCTTGCGAACTTACACCTCCCGCTTGCAGGGCGAGGAACCGAACCTCGTGTTGCACGGCGGCGGAAATACCTCAGTGAAGGCGTCATGGACCAATATTCTCGGCGAGTGTATTGCTGCCATTTTTGTCAAGGCTTCGGGCCTTGACATGGCTTCGATCGAGCCTGAAGGGCATTCAGGGCTGCATTTGGAATACTTGCGCAAGCTGCGCGCCGTGGCGCACCTGTCGGACGAGGAGATGGTGAACGAGCTGCGGACCCATCTGCTCGATTCACGCGCCGCCACGCCTTCGATTGAGACGCTGGTCCACGCTTTCATTCCGGAAAAATTTGTTGATCACACGCATGCCGATGCTATTTTGGCCCTCACGAACCAAGAAGGTGGCGAGGCGCTCATCCAAGAAGCCCTGGGCTCGGAGGTCGCCGTTCTCGGTTATGTAATGCCGGGCTTTGAATTAGCGAAGGCAACGGCGGCTCTCTATGAGGCGAATCCGTACCGGAAGGGTATCGTCTGGATGAAGCATGGCCTGCTGACGTGGGGAGCAACGGCGCGAGAGTCTTACGAGAGGACGGTGGGATTCGTTTCACAAGCCGAGCGCTTTCTCTTGAAGCAAGCTCAGCATCCGCTAGTTGTTTCGGTTCCCACGCCGCTTGAAACAGCAGAGGAGAGATGGAAGAAGGCTGCTCCAATCCTTCGCGGCCTGCTGGCGCAGCCCTCGGGAGATCCCGATCGGCCTTATCTTCGAGCCATCCTTCAACCGCTCATTACCCGCGAGGCGCTCGATTTTGCCGGGTCAGAGCAGGGGAAGGAGCTTGCTCTCAAGCCGCCGCTCACTTCGGACCATCTCATTCGCATCAAGCCTTGGCCGCTGTGGGTCGATGCGCCGGACTTTGAAGATGGCACCAAGTTGCGCGAGCAAACGGCAGGCGCGATTCGCGATTATGCCGAGAACTATAAAGCCTACGTCCACAGGCATGCCAGCCGGATGCCGGAAGGAGTGTCGGAGTTCGATCCCATGCCTCGCGTGGTCTTGATGCCGGGTTTGGGCGCCGTCTGTGCGGGAAAGGACGCCACCGCGGCGCGCATCGCTCGGGATATCGTGGAACACACACTTAGAGCAAAAGCCCAGGTCGCCGCTATGGGAGTCTATCAAGGACTTTCCGAAGCCGACCTTTTCGACATGGAGTATCGCAGCTTGCAGCACGCCAAGCTTTCGCGACGGTCAGCGCGGCCGCTCGCGAGGGTGGCGGCACTGGTGACGGGCGCCGCCGGAGCGATTGGGTCGGCCATTGTCGAAACGCTGCTCGAGCAAGGCTGTCATGTAGCGGTGACGGATTTGCCGGGAGAAAATCTCGAGAGCTTTGCGTCGGAGATGCGAACCCCATATGGTGACCACGTCCTGAGCGTTCCTATGGATGTTGCAGACCCGGCGACGGTCTCGGCAGGATTTGAGACGGTAGCGGGCGCATGGGGCGGGGTGGATTTGGTGATTGTCAACGCCGGCGTCGCCATGGTCAGCGGGCTTGCTGAGCTTTCCCTCGATTCGTTCCGCCGGCTGGAGCGGATTAACGTGGAAGGATCGCTCCTGGTGATGGCGGAAGCGGCCCGCTATTTTAAGTTGCAAGGGACGGGGGGCGATGTGGTCTTGATCTCTACCAAAAACGTCTTTGCACCCGGCGCGCGGTTCGGTGCGTACAGCGCGACGAAGGCAGCGGCGCATCAACTCGCGCGGATTGCAAGCTTGGAATTCGCGGAGATGGACGTTCGAGTGAATATGGTTGCCCCGGACGCGGTTTTCTCGCACAGCGGCCGGAAGTCGGGCTTATGGGCCGAGGTAGGGCCCGACCGGATGCGTGCGCGGGGGTTAAGCGAGCAAGGGCTTGAAGATTACTATCGGAATCGCAACTTGCTAAAGGCGAGCGTCAGCGCCCGCCATGTGGCCAATGCCGTGCTTTTCTTTGCCACGCGGCAAACGCCCACCACCGGCGCCACTCTCCCGGTTGACGGCGGCCTGCCCGACGCCGTGCCTCGGTGAATCGCTCGCCCTATCGGGCTGTTGATAGAGGCCAAATTGCCATGCCAAGTGAATTGAGGCCTGCTCGCATTTGATTGAAGGCGAATTCCCAGATCCTTGGCTGCACCCGCAATAACAGCCATGAGAGCCATTTTTCAGTAGCCGCCGGTTCGAATTCATCGAAGCCCACTGGCCGGCGAGGCAGGGATGAATTATGAGAGCTCCCGCCAACAACCTCAAAGAGGAAATTATCCGAGCGTGCCACTGGCTCGAAGAAATAGGCTATGTTGTCGGCACCTATGGAAATGTCAGCGGGCGAATCGAAGACGGTCTCATTATCACCCCTAGCCGGATTGCTTATGGCTCCCTCACTGCAGGGGATTTAGTGAGCGTCTCATTGACCGGTACGATTCTCGGGGGAAATCGACTTCCTTCTTCTGAACTTGAGGTCCACCGGCACATTTACGTTATACGGCAGGATGTGGGGGCGGTGGTTCACACGCACTCGATCTTCGCCACTGCGCTCTCTTGCCTGCAGGAACGCATTCCTGTAATCGTTGAGGAACAGTCGCAAGTGATCGGGGGAGAAATTTCCTGTACGCGTTACGTTCCAGCAGGCCAACATCGGAAACTCGGTGAGGAGGTCGCACGTACGATTGGCCAAAGCAATGGCGTCCTCATTGCTAACCATGGAGCAGTAGCCTGTGGCCGCTCGCTGGCGGAGGCGCTTTTTTCGTGCCAAATCGTCGAACGCGTCGCCCAGATGCGCGTCCTGGCCGGCGCTTGCGGCAAGCTTGTGACCATCCCTCAGGAGTTTGTCACTAGCGAGCGGAACCGTTGGCTATACAAGTACGGAAGTCCCGTTGATCGGCCTATCGAGTCAACCTGATTTTGATATTGAGCCTCGGTTCATCTCAGGCGATATCAGGCCCAAGCCCCTTGGGCCGCAGGAGTTAACCTCATGGCCTATTTAGTCAGTCTCGGCGAGTTGATGCTTCGCTATTCCCCGCCGAAATATCAAAGGCTTCGACAAGCAACGACTCTTGATGTCCACGTTTGCGGCGCCCAATTTAACATGGTGGCCAATCTTGCCTTGCTCGGAGAAGCAACGGTTTTTCTTTCCAAGCTCCCTGACAACGATCTAGGACTATTGGCGCGACAGATCGCGGCGGGCTATGGAGTGGACATGTCGTTTGTTTCGAGGATCCCTGGTGCGCGCATTGGAACCGCCTATGTCGAATTCGAAGTGCCGCCACGCCGCAGTGTGCACCTTTATGACCGGAAAGAGAGCGCCGTCACCAGTATCTCCAAAGAAGACTTTGCTTGGAGCGAAATCCTTGAAAGGTCCAGGTTTGCTCATACTGACGGAATTTTCCCTGCGTTAGCCAACGGTTGCCGCAAGGCCGCGCTAGAGTTCTTCCGGGTTGCACGCGAATCGGGATGCATCGTGTGTTTCGATATGAACTACCGGGACTCCTTGTGGGAACTCTCAGACGCACGAGGAATGTACAAACAAATATTACCTTACGTAAACATCCTGGCGACGAATCGACGAGTCTCAGAATTGGTTCTTGAGTTCTGCGGTACCGACGATGAAATCGCTCAGCTGTATAGGAAGGTTTTTGGCGTTCAAACCGTCTGCCTGACTTCACGGGAAAAGGCCCGAAACGGCTGGGGCAGGTGGAAAAGTATCGTCCTGCATGAAAATGCTATCACTCAAGGTCGCACCTTTGAATTTGAGGTGGTAGACCCCTTCGGAACGGGTGATGCTTTCTTTGCCGGGTTCTTGTATGGGTACACGAGGGGGACTATTCAGTTTGCTCTCGACTTTGGCAATGCCTTGTGTGCCTTGAGCCACACCATCGAAGGCGACGTGGTTTCTGTATCCGCCTCTGAGGTAATCGCCTTGTTGAATGGACCTGAAGAGATTCACGTTCGGAGGTGAAGATACCGAGATGTTTGCGCAGAGCGCTCGCGAAAAGGTCATTGAGCAAACAAAGAATACGGGTATCCTACCCGCGATCAAACTGAAAGAACGCGAGGACCTCCTCCCTTATGCCCAAGCGCTCTACGACGGTGGAGCGCGCGTGATAGAAATTACCACAACGACCCCTGGCTTTATTGAGGCCATCCAGACCATTGCGGCGAAATTTGGGCCTGAGCTTCATGTGGGGGCCGGAACGGTTCTCGATGAGGCTACTGCGCGGCTCGCGCTGCTGGCAGGAGCAAGTCTCATTGTCAATCCGGCTCTTATCCCGAGTGTAATTGCCTTGGCCCACCGGTACGGGGCTGCCTGTTACTCTGGAGCCTTCACGGCGACCGAGTCCCTGGAGGCCATGCAAGCAGGAGCCGATATGATCAAGATCTTTCCGGCCGCGTTAGGAGGCCCGCAATACATGACAAACTTGCGGATGGTCTATCCGGACGTGAATCTCATTCCGTCGGGAGGAATTGGCCTTTACAACGCCGCGGAGTTTATTCAATGCGGCGCCTGCGCCATCTCCGGCGCCAGAAAATTTGTGGACCGGGACATGGTGAGGCAACATGGACTTGCTTGGATCACCGACCAAACAGCGAAATACATCCAGATTATTGCCCAAGCAAAGGGGAAGGCTGATCCATCCTACTGATGACATAAGCTGAGCGATTGGTCTCTACTTTCAACTATAAAAGCTCAAACCGTACAGTGTGCGGGTTCAAATATCTCCCAGTGCCCGGAATTCAAGACGAAGTTGTATCGTGACTTTTGCGAAACCGCGAGAGACTGGTTCGCAGGGTGCTTGGGTCGATTAGCAGTTGCGCCGCTCGGATCGCAACAGGTGTCAGGAGTTCGTCTGCTGTCAGGTTCTGATAGGCTCTCTGGCCGCAACCGCCGTCACCTCGCTCCTCGTTCTCCACTTCTTGGTTCGCTTCTGTTCTGTCAACTCCCCAGCCCACCCAAGAATCGAGATTGAGCAGGAAGGCGACCTGTCTGGGGCGGTGAGAGGCAGGTTGACGGCGCCGTGCGCAGCTCTTGACGCTCCGCGCGAGGCTTGTCGCGGCTCACCGGCCGGGGCGAGAGG
>JAJYJL010000469.1 GCA_021789565.1 Acidobacteriota bacterium | reverse complement strand
TTCCGATCACCGCCAGGCAATTTCCGCTGCGCGGCGACAACTCTGAAAGCATCAAGACTTCGCAACACTGGTACAACCTGGTCCTCCCTATCATTGGGAAACACCTGATCACTTCCGGCGGGCCCATCATCCTGATGCAGATTGAAAACGAGTACAACTTCTGGAAGGGAGGCTCCGACGACCAGAAGCGCGCTTACATTTCCGCGCTTGCCCAGATGGCCTGGAACGGTGGAATCGATGTCCCGCTGATCACCTGCTGGACCAAACAGGCGCGTGAAAACAACTATCCCGACATGGCGCGCATTGCCGACTTCTGCAATTTCTATCCGCGCTGGAACATTACGAAGGAGGTGCTGCCCGCGCTTGCCGAATTGCGCGCCGAGGAACCGACTTCACCCGAAGGAGTGACCGAATTGCAGGGCGGATGGTTCAGCAAGTTCGGCGGAAAACTCTCCGTCGATCAGGAAGGCGTTGGCCCCGCCGAACTCAGCCCGCTTACCAAGACGGTCATCGAACAGGGCGCGACGTTCTACAGCTTCTACATGGGTTTTGGCGGCACTAACTTCGAGTGGGCTGCAAAGGACCTGACCACGACTTACGATTACGCAGCGCCCATCCGCGAGCCCGGCGGGCTGTGGGGAAAATATTACGAGGCCCGGGCCATCAACCTAGCGCTCGAGATGTTCGGCGAACTTCTCGCCCGCGCCGACATGCAACCCGGCGCCGCCGAATCCACAAACTCTGCCGTCAGCACCATCGAACGCGCCAACGGCAAGAGCGGCTTTCTGTTCGTGCGCGAAAACAACAACGCCGAACAGCAGTTCAAGCTCACGTTTGTGGATCCGGCAAGCCCGTCGCACCGGATTGTTTCCGTGCCGCGCGAAGGCCATCTGAGCATGGGCGCGCGCGAAATGAAAATATTGGCCCTTCAGGTGCCCATCGTGGACTCGACACTGCGCTATTCGACGGCGGAAGTCCTGGGCCGCGGCTTGAACCTGGACAAGGAGTTCCTGATCCTTTACGACGATCCTGGCCGCCTGGCGGAGGTTTCGATCTCCACTGAAGACGAACCTCATGTGGAAGGCGATACCTCGTACATCTACTGGGACCGCGAGTATGAGTCCGTGGTCTTCGGCGTGCGATTCGATCAGGACGAGAAAACTGTTGTGGTGAACCAGAACCTGATCATTGTCCTTGCCCCGCGCGAGCGCGCGCTGCGCACATGGACGGCGGAATTCCCCATCAAAGATTTTGTAGGTGCGGAAGGAGATAAACCGGTCGCGATTCCCTTTATATCAGACGCATCCCTGCTGATCTCAAGCGGATCGAGCCATGCCCACATTTGGGAGGACCTGGAATTCCGGCCGGGCAATCACGAGTTGACTGCCATGCTCCCACCGACGCCGGCCAAGTGTCATGTGGATGGCAATCAAACGGAGCTCCGCTACACACGCCAGGGCCGGGCCTCTCGCATCAGCTTTACAACGCCTGAAATTCCCTATCAGCCCATCCCCATCACGCAAGTCCGGACGTGGACCGAGAAAATCTCCGGAGAAAACGCCGGCCAGTGGCTCAGTTCTCCGTTGCGGCCGCTGGAAGAGCTTGGCAGCGTTCCTTACGGTTATGTGAAATATCGCTCGTCCTTCGCATCCAATGGCCAGGGCAAAATGTTCATTTCCACATTTGCCGATGACAGAAAAAAGGTTTTCCTGAACGGCAAGCTGGTGCCCGAAGCGTCAAACGATAAGAAGCAGGTGGAGATTGACCTGACAAAATACGCCAGTCAGGGGAACAACACGCTGGAGATTTCATACGAACTTTTCGGGTCGCCCAATTTTGGCGAGAACATCGGCGAACTGAAGGGCGTCCAGTCGGTTGGAGTGGGCGCGACCGCGCAATCTGTCACACCCATCGCCAACTGGCAGATCCAGCGCTTCCCCGCTCCCGCACAGGGCCGCGGCAAGATCGATCCGGCACAGGGCCAAGTCGCCGGCAGCAGCCCCGTGGCGATCAACACAGGCGGGGAGAAAGAGCTTCTTCCGCTATTCACCTGGTGCAGCGCGGAGTTTGAAATGCAGCCGCCGGCGGAGAATTGGTTAGCTCCATGGAAGGTTACGCTGGTGGCCGACCGCGACGCGCTGGTCTACCTGAACGGCCGATTTGTGGGCCGCTACATGACCATTGGTCCCCAAAAGGATTTCTATCTTCCCGAGCCATGGTTCAACACGGGAAAAGGCGCGAAGAACGTCCTCACGGTGGTCCTGGCATATACTGACCAGCCTGGCCACATCCGAACGCTTCGCGTGGCCCCGTATGACGAGTACGCAACTCGCCGGACTCGGATCGAATTTGAATGGTAGGATAGATTCTTCATGATTGCGAGAAATGTAAACACGAAAAGCGCAAGCAGCGTTTCAGGCTCAGCCCGCGGAGCGGGCGAGAGAATTTAGCCCACGGCATGAGCCGGGAATCAGGATAGCGCCCGGTTCCGGTAAGCCCCGGCAGGGGCGACAGAATGCAGAGTCGATGGAAATTCTTTCGCCCCTTCGGGGCTGGGCGGACCGGCCGGATTCTGATTTCCCATGGCTTGCGCCATGGACTGAAGTCTTCCGCCCCCTTCAGGGGCTCTTGCGGGGCCGAAAGCCTTAAAGGACAGACACCAAAGAGCGGCACCAGCCCGGTTCGGGCCGCCGTCGATTATTCTGGAACAGGCGAATGACTGACACACCAAAGACAAAGAAGCAGTCCCGGGCAGCGAGCGCGGCGAGACCTGTTGGGCTCGGGATCATCGGCGTGGGGACCGTAGGTACGGGAACCATCAAGGTCCTGCAGGAACACCGTCTGGAGATCGAGCGCCGGCTGGGTTGCAGGCTTCAACTCAAGATGATCTGCTCCCGCAGCATTCACAATAAGGACCTTTCCTGGATCAAGAGCAAGGTCGCCCTCACTTCCGACTGGAAGGAAGTGGTCCGTAATCCGGAAGTGGACATCGTGGTGGAGCTGGTCGGGAAACTGCCCACCGCGCGGGCCATTGCCTTTACCACAGTCAACGCCGGCAAGCACCTGGTGACGGCGAACAAGCAACTGGTGGCCGAGCACGGCCTGGAACTAGTGGAACGTAGCCTTGAAAAAGGCGTCAAGCTTGGTATTGAAGCCTGCGTGGCAGGCGGGACTCCGATCCTGCACGCCATCCGCTCCGGGCTTGCCGGTGAAAGCTTTGCAGCAGTCTACGGTATATTGAACGGAACCACCAATTACATTCTGACGGAAATGGAGCACCGCGGAGTCTCGTTTGCCGAGGCGCTTGCCGGAGCGCAGCAGCTGGGCTACGCCGAGCCGGACCCCACCTTTGACGTGGAAGGCTTTGACGCGCGCTACAAGATTGGCATTCTCACCATGGTCTGTTTCGGCCAGGCGGTCCCGGTGGAAGAGATTCCGGTGGAAGGAATCACCCGGATCGAACAAGTGGATTTTGCATACGTCCACCGGCTGGGCCGAACCATTCGGCTGATTGCCGCAGTGCGCAAGCGGCGCCGTAATAACCTGGAAATCCAGGTGCGGCCGATGATCATCCCGCAGTCATCCCAGCTTGCCAGCGTCCGGGGAAGCACGAACGGCATCCTGCTGATCGGAAACAAGGGAGGAACAACCACATTGACCGGCCGCGGCGCCGGGGGCGAGCCGACCGGCGTCGCCGTCCTGTCTGACGTCGTTGAAATTGCGCGCCTGATCACGGCTGGCGGCGCGGGAAGCACGCCGCTCGGATACTCCGAGTGGCAAAAGAAGAAAGTTGGACTGCCGACCGGTGAACTTGTCAGCTACTATCTTCGCCTGGTGGTGCGCGACCGGCCGGGCATCCTGGCACGAGTGTGCGCAACCCTCGGGCGGCATCGAATCAACATCGATTCGGTCCTTCAGGAACCAGGCATGCCCAGGGAACACCTGCCGTTCGTGATGACGCTCGAGCCTACCGCGGACGCTCGCATAAAGCGCGCTTTGCGCGAAATTGCACGCCTTCCATTCCTTGTGCAGCCCCCACTGCTGCTTCCGTTTGTTGACTTGCCGTAGGCTCACCGTCCACTGCCACTCTTCCTTCCGTTTCAGGCAACGGCACCGCTTCACATGCGCATCTGAAGATAGAGGGGGCAAAGGGCATTCGAGCTAAGCCGCTCCTTGACTTTTCGCCGGCAATGGGGGAATCGTGTCCAGGCAAACTTCTCGTCTGACTAAAAGGCACGCCGTAACCCAACAAGCCGTCCCGCGGGATATCCACTAGCGAAGCAGCCTGCAAACAACGCCAATCCAGAAAAAACCTCCGATTGAACCCTCGATGGGCTCTCTGAAGAACTCCTGCAGCTATTAACCACTTAGTGATTTCATATGCATCGATCGACCAGGCCTTGCGTTATGCACAGCGAAGCAACCTTGCAGGTAACGATTTCCCCTCCCGATGCATCTCAATAACTGTACGCTTCAGGGACTACAAGAAAGGCCTTTAAATAAGGCCTCTCGTTGACCTTTGCCTTAAGGAGGTATTATGCGTCGGAACTTTGCAACAATCACCGGGCTTGCTCTATTACTAACGTTCTTAATGCCTGTAAAGATGCTATTGGCTGCTCCAATACACTCTCTGCCCGCCGTGACATCGAGCCACGCCAACTGGTATGACGTCGAGGAGGCGTCAAATCTATTGAATCAAATGCAGAACCGCGCTTTCAGGGTAAGGAAGGAAGTTGCGCGATTGCAGGTCCAGGAAATGCAACTGGTATGGCAGGCACAAGCTGCCAAGCTTGCAAGGACCAAGCGCGATATTGACGTCATTGGTCGCGATCTCGTGCGGCTTGACCAGATCAAGGGCAAGTTGGATCCCTGGCAGAAGAACCTTCTCAACACGATCACACCGGAACTCCATGAGATGGTTTACCAGGCGGATGAAGCAATACATACAGGTGACGCGAGAGAGAACCGTTACACGTTGGCGATGACCCAGTATCCACAAAACATTGGCATGATTTACAAGAACGCCAACAAGATGGTCAATGACATCGGAACGTACACTCAATACGCGGCGGCCGGTGAGAGGATGGCAGAACTCAAGCAGAACACTGGGCGTGCCCGCTCATAACCTGCCAATTCAATCGAACTGGGCAAAAAGGCCCTGCTGAATGCGGGGCCTTTTGCTTTCGCATGCACTGCAGAGAAGGCTGATGAATTGAACAACTCAGGAGATTACTCATAGATAAAGGAGACAAGATGCGACGAGACTTGATAAGAACAATGGGATTAGCACTGTTAGTTGGAATCATGATGCCTGTCGGGACGGTACTGGCTGCAGGAACGTACCGGCAGCGGGTGATAACACCCAGTGCCAGCAGTCGGCAACAATCCGAGGAAGCGACGAATTTGTTGAATCAAATACAAACGCTCGCCGCCAAGACAACAAGGGAAGTTGCGCCGCTACAGGTCCAGGAGCAGCAAACTCCATGGGAACAACAGGATGGAATGCTCCTGCGGGCCAGCGACGCAATCAATGAGATTAGCAGGAATCTGGTGCGCCTTGACCAGATCAAATCCGGACTTGAACCCTGGCAACAGACCGTTGTCCGCAAAGCTACGCCGAAAGCCCATGAAATGGTCTACCAGATGGACATCGCACTGGCAAAACTGGGTGCCCATGAAGACCCAACTTATCTGGCTATGTCAACCTATCCTCAGAATATCAACGCGATCTGCAAGAACGCCAACGAGATGAAAGGAACCATCCGTACGGGCATTCAATACGGTCAGGCTGAGGGGAAAATGGCCACACTGAAGCTGAACACGTCCGAGCGCGGTTTGTAATGGTGCGGGGCTACCGGTCAAGGGCCTTGCGCACTGTGAGGCCCTTGCTTTGTGAGAAACATCCCCAAAGCTTCGATTGCGTGGATAAAAAGGGATGGATTATTGGGACACCTGGAACCCAAACGCAGTGTCCGGAGTGATCTTGCTTCCCGGGAGCGGCACCTGTTGGAGAATATCGCCCGGCTGGCTGCCGGGAGCCTGGACCTGCGTGACCTGGATGTTCTGAAATCCGGCCTGTTGCAATTGAGCCTGCACCACGCCGATAGGTTTCCCTATAAAGCTGGGGCAAAGGTAAGCGACCGGCAAGGGGCCGCTTGAAACAAGAAAGTTGACGGCAGGGCTCTGCAGGTCGGTCGTGGCAGGCGGGGGGTCCTGCGCCACTACCTGGTCGGGCTGGTCCGTCGGCCAGTAAAGCCATGCGACATTGCCGATGGTCAGCCCGCGCTCAACGGCAGTAATGCGTGCGGCGCGCAAGCTTCGTCCCACCAGGTCCGGGACGCTCACCTTCTGCGGTCCCAGGCTTAACAACACGTGAACGATCTGCTCCGCCTTGATACTTGTCCCCGCGGCAGGCATCTGCGAAACCACGGCGTTGGCCGGGATTTTGTCACTGTAAAGCCTGTCTTCAACATCCAGGTCCAGACCCATTCCGCGGACAACATTCTGGGCCTGGTCAAGCGGCATGCCGACCAGGCTGGGCAAGGTTTCCTGCCGGCCGTGGACCGTGAGTTTTATGGTGGTGATGGCCGAAACAACGGCCACCGTCATCAGGACAGCGGCGAGGAAAAACAGCCGAAGTACTGTCCGGATTCTGTTGTTG